>CAZNOS010000001.1:0-58967 GCA_964574775.1 Candidatus Woesearchaeota archaeon
AGTTGTACTAAAGAGATATATTCTAAAACCCCAACATTTATTAATTTCGTCGTCATTAAATAATTGTTCATGGGCGTACAAATATCCGACATAATACCAAAAAAAGAAATAGAACTTTCAGACTTAAAAGGAAAAGTAATTGCCATAGATGCATTCAATGCACTTTATCAATTTCTCACCACAATAAGACAGCAAGATGGAACACCACTAATGGACTCTCAAGGAAGAATCACCTCTCACCTTTCTGGTCTCTTTTATCGAAATATAAATCTCTTAACCGAGGGAATAAATCTCATCTATGTTTTCGACGGAGAACCACCAGAACTAAAATTAAAAGAAATAGAAGAAAGACAAAAAGCAAAACAAATAGCCCAAGAAAAATTTGAAGAAGCTAAAGAAAAAGAAGACGAATCTGGTATGCGAAAATATTCTGCCCAAACTGTAAAACTCACAAAAGAAATAATCGAAGAAAGTAAAGAGCTCCTTAACGCAATGGGAATACCGACTATCCAAGCATCCGGAGAAGGAGAAGCCGAAGCCGCACTAATCGCCCGACACGGTTTCGCATGGGCATCTGCATCGCAAGATTATGACTCTCTATTATTTGGAACACCTAAACTAATTCGAAACCTAACTCTCTCCCGAAAAAGAAAAACTTCTTCCGGTTCAATAGTAGACACGAGCATTGAGTTGATAGAATTCGAAGACGTTCTCAATAAACTTCAGATTGACAGAGAGCAACTAATATGTCTCGCTATTCTAGTTGGAACGGATTATAATCCTGGCGGAGTAAAAGGAATCGGTCAGAAACGAGCGCTAGAAATTGTGCAAAAATATCAATTCCCATTCGCTATTTTCGAATACGTAAAAAACTCTCCAAAATATACAATAGATTTCGACTGGCAAGAAGTTTTCAAACAATTTAAAGAATTTAAATCTGAAACAAAAGAAAAAATAATTCAACTAAAACCAGACAAAGAAAAAATAATGGAGCTCATGGTAAAAAAACACGACTTCTCCGAAGAAAGAATAAACAACGCCCTAGATAAAATAAAAAACTTAGAAGAAGAAAGAAAACAGAAAACAATGAAAGATTTCTTTTAAATCGTATTTTGTACATTTTTTCAACAAAAAGTACACTTACAATACAATATAGCTATACTATTAATCTATTTAGCACTAAAAGTAACATAATACTTAATTTATGATACCAAATAGCAACATTTATAAAGTTATAACAATTAAATAAATCATGGCAACCAAGTATGATTATTTTGAATTAGTTTACAAAAATAAGTCCTCTATGAAACCCATAGAAATAACAAGAAATTTTAACAAAGAAAATTATGCAACGATTCATAAACAGCTAAACGAACTCGTAAAAGAAAAATTACTAATAAGGGTCCAACAAGGCTTTCAAGTCGAGACTAGTCCAAAAGTAGAACTGCTCCATCAAATAATATCATATTGTGTAAAAAATGAAATTAATTACAATCTTCTATTAGAAGAAAATTTTGTAAAATTTGTCAAGAACGCTCTAGAAAAAAAAATCAGTTCTAAAAATATGGGCATTAACCCACGAACCTTAAAAAAATATTTATCAATATTAGAGAGATATGGGCTTGTGCTAATAATCTCAGAAAAACCCATAGAAGCTAAGGTGTTTTATAACCCGCTTCTAAACAATCTCCTACTATACTTTAACCACAAAACTATTAAGATAAATAATGAGCTAACTAATTATCTAAATGAAATAGAAAAAGAAATAAGTACTTTTAAAAAATTAAGAAAGAACAATGAATTGAAATATAAAAAAATTCTTGAAGATCTTCAAATCTCATTTATTTATCATAGCCTATCATTAGAAGGCAACCCAATAACACTTCCGGAAACAATAAAAATATTGCAAGACAAACTCATACCGGCTGACTTAAGAGCCATTGACGTAGAAGAGATAAAGAATTACCAGGAAGCAATAAGACAAATGTTAAAAGATACAGACGAGAGAAAATTACTAAACATTCCTTCAATTCTCGAATATCATAAAATAGCAATGAAACATAGAATTAGTATTGCCGGAGCAATTAGGACCATTCCGGTTTTTATAAATGGAAATCCTGAATTCAAAACAACCGATCCATCTAAAATCAAAGAAGAACTTGATAAATTGATTCAAAACTATAATCAATTTTCAAATAGAAGATCGATTTCTTTCAAAGAAACTCTAAATTTTGCCGTCTACTTCCATAATGAATTTCAGCACATACATCCATTTGAAGACGGAAACAGTAGGACTACTCGTTTGATTACATTTTATATTTTCCAACAACAAGACATTCCTATTTTAGACATTCCATTCGGACTCTTAGATGAATATTTAACGAATACTAAGGGTTCAAAAAAAAGAGAAGATGAAAAATTAAGTCAAACGCTTCAAAAAATAGTATTATACAATCTAAAAACAATGAATAAAAAACTCAAGTATTAAGTTTGACTTTTGTCTAACAAAACACGAGTTAGCCTTTCATAAACTAACGGATTGGGAAAACCATTCTCCCTAAACCAACATTCATATTCATCATACTTGAAAGCTTCTTGTTTGTAATGGTCCCCAATTGCCGCACAAGTCGCCCAACTCCTACTTACCCCAGCAAAACAATGAATCATAACGTCCTTAAATTTCCCCATATTCTTTGCAACAAACCTCTTAATATCTAACGCCTGTGCTCCATTAAAATAAATATAATCCGACCCATCGTCCGGCTTTCTCTCAAAACTAAAAAAATCATCTTCAACCTTTCCCGCCTCTAATCTTCTTTGTAAATCCGACGCCTTTGCTCTAGAAAACCAAGACACATCTTCTCCACACTCCTTCTCTATTATGTCATCAAAAACAACATTAAGAACATCTACATATTGATCTTCCAAAAATAAACAATCTTCATTCTTTCTATCGTGCCTCTTCTCGCAAAACTTAGACATCAAACATCTAATTGCAATTGTAGGTACAACTGGATAAAAATTTGCGGGAGAACCACAAACCTCGGCCTGACTAAAAACCTTTATCATTTGAACATATCAAAAACTATTTATTTTTTCTTTTTATTAGATTGTGCTCTTTTTTTCTTAGCAGCAACGATCCACCAAGCAACTCCAAGCAATATTAAGAATATAACAACACCAAGAGACCATCTACCTGCAGTTGTACCAATAACCGCACCAGTTATTGCACTAATAAAATTTGTAGCAGTAGAATTTGTCGCATTTTCTTCGACAAGTGTTTGATTATCTTGATTATCATTTAGAACTGGAACACTACAAGATCTTAAATCCATTGGTTCAGAGGCCTCTGGTTCACAATAATTTGCTGGATAAGAACAAGTTCTACTTTGAACTCCGCCATTACATTCGGACCAGTCAGTACATGTCCATACTGTAGTACAAGAAGAACTTCCGCCACCATTTCCACCAGTTACTGGAGCAGCGTTTACTATTACTGTTCTATTTAACGAAGCAGAATTCCCAGCATTATCTACAACACTATATTGAACATAATAAGTTCCAACAGCGGAAGTATTTACATTTGAAATATTAGTTATATTAGAGGTTAAATTCCCACTTACACCATCATCTGCAGTTGCGCCCTTGTCTGTATAAACATCGCCGACTGTTAAAGTTTCATTTCCACCGATCAAAGTAATAACTGGCTTAATCGTATCAACTGTAAAAGATAAAATTCTTGTAGTGCAAGTATCTCCATCTACACAAAATTTAAGAGTTAAATTATTTTCGCCCTCTACTGCTTCATAATTTACATCATACCAATATTCATCGTCACCATATAAAGAAGTATCGTCGAAATAAAACACGCCAATGTATCCTGGTGCAGAAATATTGATATCTACAAACAAAGAATTAACCAAGCTATTAGGACTAACAAAACTAATAGGTAAATTATAAAAGGTAAGATTTGCATATTCATATTCTCCCGAAGAGTCATTAATAAACATCAAGGGAACCACGTTTTCACCATTTTGAACAATCCAATCGTCATAATACCAGTATGCATCGCCATCATTACTCAAAAGACTACTGCTACCATCTTCCACAAAAGAAACATCATTATAGCCAATTACAGATAAATTAATCAAAGTAAAAGAATTATCTGTTATAATAGAATCATTTAGCGGAGAAATAAAAGAATAAGAATTAGAAGACGGTAAAGCACTAGCAAAAGATAAAACTAATAAAAATGCAAAAACGAAAGATAAAATATTTGTTTGTTTCATTTGAATGTATATGTTTTAGTATATATGTTTATTTATAAACCCTTTTGTTTATTTAGTGCCTAATTTAAAAAAGCCGTTTCTCTTGAAATCATCAGACGCATAAGCCACGGTAGCACTAATTTCCTTATTTAAATCGGACGTAGCATTGTAACATTTAGCCAATCTAGAAGTCCAGGTTTTTAAATCCGTAGAATCATGAACATAATAATTAACACCTTGCGTCAAATTTGTAGCCGAAACAGTTACATAAACTCTATTGGGAAAAGCGGGCTTAACTTCTCTAGATATCCTAGTTATATGTGGTCTATTAGCAACAATAGCCATAGCCACAGGAGTATCATTTGAAGCAACACCTGCAACAGAATAATCATTTGAAGCAACACCTGCAACAGAATAATCATTTGAAGCAACATTTGAAACATCATTTGTAGAAGCTAAAGAAGATCCAGCAAGTACAGGAGTATCATTTGAAACAACATTCGCAACATCTTTCGTTCCGCCAAAAGCAGAAGCAGCACTAGCCAATATAGCTAATCCGCCAGCAATTGTTGAACGTATTTGATTCATCATGAACATTTCAAAAGAACAGGCTATTTAAACCTTCCGATTTTGTCGTAACTATATAATGATACAAAAACCTCGACGGAAAATACACAAATAGTTAGCTTTTCCTACATTCCAACATATCTATTCTTCATAAAAATTCAAAAAATACCATTTAAAAAACTACTGAAATCATCAAACCTTAAGGAGCAGCAGGAGTTGAAGCAGGAGTAGGAGTTGGAGCAGGAGTTAGAGTTGATGGATGTGCAATTTTACAATCTTGCTCAGAAAGATAAACTTCGCTAGAAGCCCTACAAACAGCTACCTTCTCTGTCGAACCTGCATATTTAACGCAAGCAGTACCATCCGTATTAAAGCACCAGCTTTCTAATCCCAAAATATCTCTCACTAAAATAAGGTTTTTCTTAGTACAATCTTTACCATTAATCAAAATACTATAACTAGAAGAACCAGAATTCTCATTTATTGCTAATTGACATCTCTCTACCCAAGTGGTTTCTGGACACTTTATTGCCGCTTCATTATAATTCTCTATGCTTGCAACAGAAGTCTTTATTGTAGAATTAAGATACTCGCAATTAACCAACTGTTTACTAAGACCAAAAAAACTCTTTTTTTCTATAGTCTTAAAATCATTACAAAACTTTTTTTGCAAATCAACTGGACCGACAGACAAATCAGTACTACATCCACCAGCAGCAGCGACAACTACGGCATCATTTGCGCCCAGTGCAGCACCAGCAGTTCCAAGTACTCCTTTATAAAAACCGACAACAAGAAGTCCGATAATAATAACAACGACAAATACAATTATAAAATTCATCAAAGCATCGCCCTTTTTATTCATCACCATTAGAATACTAAAAAGAAATCTATTTATAAATCTTTCTTTGATTCACTACTAACTACTAATAATCATAGTTTCAGCACCAGATGGACAAAACGCCAAATTTGTCGAGGATTTTCCCTCTTCGAAATAATTAAACGCCAAACTAAATTCTAGCTTTTTCATTTCCTTATTAATATAATATCTATCCTTACTCGTTAATTTCGCTAAAATACTAACTGGTTTCGCATATCCACTAAGGCTACTAACGACATTAACATTACTACCCGTATCACCAGAAACATATGTTGGTGGCGTAGGCTGGGCAGAAATCGAACTAAATCCTTGCAAAGCAACATCTTCAAAACTCACATCAAAATCAGAAAATTTATTTTCAAAACATATTTTCGCAGCGTCCGAACTCGAAGATCTTAGACACTCGCAATAAATTCCGACGATATCATCTAAACTCAACAACCCCAACATTTGAAAACTTACATCAGCATTTATCATAGAAGAATAATTAACTCGCAATAACACATTCCCATCAGAGTCAACTCTACTAATATTAGTACGCCAGTTTTCAGCTCTCACTCTCGCACTCTTCCCATCAAAACTATAAACCGCATTATTACCACGGAAAAAATCTCCTACCGCACCAACTCTTTGCATATCTTCGCCATCAAAACTAAACAATACACCATCACCAAAATTCTCCACTTTCGTACCCGTTACTTTCTCCCTAAATATCTCATTCAAATTCACATTATCGTGCCCAATTTTTTCAGAATAATCCTTCAAGACAACCTGATAGTTATTCAAAAAAGATTCTACCAAAATAAAATATAAACTATTTTCTAAACTACTCTCATTTGCATAAACCCTACCATACCAGAGAGCATCATCAAAATTTCCAGAAACCTTCAATGATCCCATCGAAAGAATAGACAGTATTCCCGTAAATAAAAACAAAACTCCCAACACCATTATCGCGATACTTACAGAACCCTTTTTATTTTTAGAAAAACTAAGCATTTTTACACTCCCTCACCAAAACACCCACGTTAGAATATTCCTGTTTTTTTGTTGGCAAATAAAACGAACTCACGTCATCCCACACTCCACAACCCGCTACATCTTTTGAATCCGGTTGAGGTCTTACCACCACTCTTATCTGACCTATCACCAAACCGAAATAATCATAACTAATCATTTTAATAAACTCGTCTACGGATTTTCCGAACGCAGCCTCTCCCTTATAACTACTATAAACATTCCCCAATAATTCGCCCTTCTCAGAACTAGAAAAATCACTCATCAAAAGCGCAGCACCAATTCTCTGATTCGCAAGAGAATTATGAAAACTATACTCTCCACTAGACAAAACAATCTCGATATCCGCTTTTTTTCCAAGTCCACCAAGATTGTAAGCCAATATTACAACAATCACCAAAACAAAAATTAATATTAATCCAGCCGCCCAACTAAAAACCTCTCCCGCTCCTTTTTTATTTATTTTTTTAAACATCAAACAACACTCCTTTTACCAATATTATCTGACACAACTAAAACCACAACACTAACTCTTTCTATATTTCCCTCTTTATTTATAAAAAGATAACTCTCATTTCTATATAGACAGCCATGTGTGTCGAAAGATTTTTTGTTTCTATTTACATCACAATCACTCTGATACAAAGAATTTCCAGCCGACAAAGAATTTCTTACACGAAAACCAGTACCATTAAAAAAACTAATATTAAACCAAAAATAATCCCCTCTAGCGTCGTCACTAGCCGGATCTAAAATATCTTTATTTAAATGACAATACGAATACACATTAAAATCATCTGCAAAAACATCGTTCACGATATATCCGTTCTCTGTTATACATTCCATAAAATTCGTATAAAGAATTTCAGTCTCTAAAGGCCGCACGTCCACCGGACTATTAATATATTGAGCAACTAAAACAATAACTCCCGCACCAATTAAAAGTAAATACAATATAAATATCACAGACATTATCTTCTCACTTCCACGTTTGTTCATTCTTTCACCTCTATTTTTATTGTAACTCTTCCATTGTTGCCCAGATTCGGAGGAGAAAAAAGAATGTTATAATTGGAAAAATAGCAATATGTATAACCGCCCGTCTTAGAACCCAAAGAAACAAAAATACAAGGCTCATCCTTAACTTTCGAAAAACTTTCACCCTTCGCCCTCACAACATCTCTCTTCTCTTTTAGCGCTATATTATATGCATCCGTAACATCTAACGTAATATCCGTACCTGGCCTCGCTCCGTCAATAATCAACGCAATTTTTTTTGCATAAATTTCCTCATTAATAGATGCCCCACCTATAGAATTTTTAGCAAAGACTAAAAGAATAAAGGCAAAAACTAAAAATAAAATCAAATAAGTAATCTCCGGCCAAGCAATAGCATTTGCAGAACCCCTCTTGTTTTCTTTAAAATCCAAAATCACCATACGAAACAAACCACTTTTAACATTATAAATCTTGCCAAACAATCAACTAAACGTTCTGGAATTCCTGTATGCCGTATTTTTCAAATCCATCTTTACTATAATCAGTTAATACCAATCCCCCAACCGCCACAGAATCCTTTAGCGGACCCGAAACAAAAAATCCTTGCAACCAATCTCCAAAATCTCCAACAACACTAAGAACCGAATAACCAAGTCCAACACCAGCTATATTTCCTGCGCTACCTCCTCCAGCAAGAACCAATACTCCCTTTCCAAGAATAGAGGACGCCCCAGGAACAAAAATACAAACAGCCGCTATAGCAGCACCTGCTGTTGTGCCAGCAATAACCTTTCCTAGATTTGTATTTGTAGTTTCAATATAAGTTATAGCTTTAACTCCAGTCAGATTCAAGAAATCACTATTTTTCAAATCGGCACTTGTCTCAATCGGAACAAGAGATCCATACAACTGAGCAGCCGAATCTCCCTCGGGAGTATTTCTAAGATAATCCATATAACTATAATTTTGAGTCGGAACCTTATGCGTCGTCATATACTGAACTAATCCTGTAATATTTTTTATATCATCAGATGGATCATCCTTATCTTTACCAAAAAGAATACTATCATCAAATTCTATCTTATCACATATAATTCCTTTAGAAACATCCGCATCTGTAATTTTCCATGCCCTAGAAAAAATCTGCAACTTACCCTCTCCAAACATATTCCAACAATCAGCCATTTCTCTAGCTAAAAACATTCTTATCTGTTCTTTCTGTTCAATAACAGTCGTGGCCGACAACCTTTGTGTTTCATATGTTTTCCCGATACCTGTACAATTCCCCTTACCGGAAGCCTTAGTCGTAAGACAAATCACTCTAGACTTACACCGAACAGAAACAAGATCTTTCGCAGGAACATCTCCACCAGGAAGTATTGCCTTAAGCAAAATTGATTCTTTACATGCCGCTCTATCTATAGTTTGTTGAAATGGGAAAAAAACAAAGATAAGCACGAAAACAGCTAACGTAATAACTGCCAAAATTATACTGACAACAAACCAGTTTACATCTCCTCTTTTATTAAAAATAAACATAATCAAAATACAAAAACCTTCTTTTTATATTTAACTAAGAAAGATTCGTCAGAAACTTAATTACGTAAACAACTGCCAATATTAAAATTCCAATTAGAATCGCTATTGAAATATCCTCAACCGTATTACTGCCCGTATCATCTGCCATAAAAAAATAACTTAAACCACATTAATAAATGTTATTAGAAATCACTCAACATGTATGTTCAAAATTTTTAGAAAAAATGAGATTACCAGACAAATCTACAACATCAATTTTTATTATTCTCTTCTGACCATCACTACCATGTGAACAAATGAACTCACTTACGCCCAAAAAGTTTAAAGCTGGACTGGTTCTAAAAATAGCACGATTTAACGTAGTCAATTGTTTATTATTAGAATCATAAATAGACGTCTTCGCATTAAATTCCACATCACCACAAGATTCCTCAAAAGAAACGACATAAGATAATGGAGCAGTCTCTGTAATATCCGATATTTTACAATCAGAAATTTCATTAATCTCTAAACCACTCGAATCAAAAACATTCGATACCCCATTCTGAAAAGAAGCATACTCCCAAATAAAACCATATTTTATTTTATATTTTCCAGAAACAATCTTATCCTTCGGATAAACACATGAAAGATTTAAAACTCCACCTGAAACATAGTTCATACTAATCTTTTTTTCATACTTTATACCTAAATTAGAAAATCTACAAGAAACACCCTGCACTACGAAATCATCATCACGCAATAAGTCAAAAATTACCACCTTTAAAAGAGAAAAATCACAATTACTAAACCGACTCGTTATATTAACACGGATATCATCCCCTATTATCTCAGAAGCAGCACGAACATCCTCCAAACTACATCCCGCATTTTGAGAATAAGTTTTATACGCTAAATCATTAAGATACATAAAATAATTATCATTCGTCTTTCTTACAAAAACACTTCTTGGAACCGGACTCACATGAATAAAACACATATCCGCTAAAATAACAGTTTCAAATATTTTCGGATTATAACGTGCAGGAAACCATTCTTTATACCAAACTCTATCTCCCTCATCTAATGCCTCCCAAATCTCCTCAGATAAACTAAGACACGGCGTCCCATCGTGATCATAATCAATTGGCCTGTCCAAATCTACACAAGCCTGATTATCCGCACAACTCATCTCCTTAAAATTGGCTGGAGAACATAAGCAAAATTTCTTTTCATCAAACATGAACACCCAATCTTTTGGACTTTCAATAACAAACTCCTTAATTTCGTCAGTCTTCATTTCGGAAAATCCGTCGGATAAAACACGCAACGTTCCCTTAGCCTGCTCAACTTGTAAATTCGTAGTAACCATTTTTATAAGAGCAACAAACAGCAATCCAATTACAATCAAAACACCTATTGCTAAAACAGTTTTCACTATTTCCTCAGTCGTAATATCTCCTCTCTTGTTCCCAAAACTCATATTAATTAAAAAAAATCATTCTTAATAAACATTACCAATCAATCGCCATAATATTTAAATAAAAAAGACGGCATAAAAAATAATGTCATTGGAAAAAATCTTGAAGACTGGAAGAAATCTGCTTATGGCCACCTTTTTGTCTGCCTCACTGACGAGCTTATCCCCAGCACAAAATCCACCAGAAGAAGCCATGATACCCATTCCCGTAGATCAGTCTCTTTCGTGGTTCCGTCCAATTAACGGAGTTTTAACTTGCAAAAATAAAAGCAACACAACTTCACCATCAGCACAATTTGCCTCTCAATATACCGTTACAAATACATTTTATCTAACTGGAAAAACGACAGAAGATGGTTGTTTAAACGTAGGTTTTTTTAGCGCAGACCCAAGAAAAAAACCAGAAAAAACACACTACAGAATAGATTATGCGAATTCCAAACTCTACATAATGTGTTCACCAAACCTATCAATTGATTCTAATACACAATATGCAGAAGAACTCACGCTAACCGATAAACTTGCATCCACCAAACTAGTTCCAAAAGAAGAAGCCAAGGGATTTTGGATTCGGGCAGAACAAAGGGTTTTAGAAACATTAGAAAATTACGATCCAAGCAGAAAATTTTTAGAAGTATACACATTAGGAACAGCAACCGATTATTGCTTTTCCGAATTAATAAAAAATCACGCCATTGCCATGAACACCACCGTAGGAGAAAGAATGAAAAATGAAATAGACGATAGAAATGCAATAGGCACGATTCAAATTCCTTTTCATTCTAAAGAAAAAAATGTTTTATTTCGCAACGAATTTGGAAGAAAGTTTAGAATATTCTTAGGTGCTCAAAATCCAACCACACCAGTCCGAGTTTTATATCATATAGAAACAGAATTTGACGACGGAACATCTAGTGCAAGAGGAACGCTCGAAGCTTTCACGGAAGAATTTCCAGCATTCACAATACCGAAAGAAAATCCTCCATCAGAACAAAAACCGTCAACACAAAAATGGCCAACAGGAATTTGGATAAAAGAACCACGAACGGACAAAACAGTAACTCCGGAAAAACTCGAATCGCAAGAACTATATCAAGCCGGTTATTGTATAGATAACGACGGGAATCTATATCAAATATATTCATCTAGAAGATTTCCCGCATTCACAGAAACAAGACAAGATGGAACCATCGCCGTATATCATAAAGACGTATCTAACGGAGTAAAAATCACAGAAAGAAATAATAGTTCGCTAGAAATACTTAGGCCACTAAACGTAGACACAATGGAACAAACAACTACTGACACATCTACAGGAACAACAATAAGAAGAAACATATTCAAAAGAAAATAATTAAATTATTTCGTAGAAATTTTTAATGCACTTGCTAATTTTGCATAATTATCCACCAATAGGTTGGTTTGTATATTTGCCTGTAAATCATCATTTATATACAAAACTGGATTTTGAAATCTCTTTAATAAAATTAAATCTGGCGTATTATAGCTCCTAGAATTATCTGGGCCCTGACCACCAACCCAAGTAGTATCGCAAGGTAAAGAAACTTGTTGGTTTGCATCTAGCGTCGTTTTGGATAAGAAATATTTTCCAACATCATCTGGAGAATAAGCAAAATAAACAACGCCATTTAAAGAAATGGCTCCAACAATTACATCCTTAGGGAACCAAAAAGAAGTCTCTTTTAGGTATAGCACAATATGATTTTTATATTTCTTTAAATATATCGCATTCTCATAACCATTTCCCCAAAAACTTGCATCCACCTTACACAGCCTTAAGCTCAATATAGCATTCTCAAAAATATACACTGACTCCGTATTTGCACCCTTAGTGGTATTAACTATTATATAATTAAATACGGGTGGAGCGATTTGCCCACTATCACCAACCACATCCGCCAACTCATCACTTCCCTCTATAACTCCATAGGATTGATTTGCCTCCCCTTTCATATCGGGCAAAATATTTTGTAACATCGTTTTAAATTGAGTCGGAAAAATAATAAAATAAACAGCCATAGCAATAATCGCCACGCTAATTACTAGGGCCACGACAGTGCCCGCCGTCATATCTCCTTTTTTATTTTGAACAATCTTTCTCATTTTACGAACCAAACCTAAACCAGTCAAAGAAACTATGCAACCACCCCGTTGCCTGTTCTTTAAAAAAAAGTAACATAACCACGCCAACCCCAACTAAAGCTATAATGGCCAAAATAAGTCCTTGTACAAAATCAAATTCCGAACCTCTCTTATTCACCATAAATATAAACCCCCTTTATCCTTAATAAATCTTTACAAATCTTTATATAACCAGGCTCACTTTAACTAATATGGATAAAATTAAGGCAACATTCATATCCGAAAAAATATTCTCTAACTCGAAAGAGGCGTTCGGTATGTTTGAATCTCAAAGGTTTGGTGAAAGAACTGGCGAAAAAATTTTCTACACCCTCCAAGAAACACTTTTCTTAGTGGAAACAGGAAAAATGGAAATAATAGACTCTAAAGATAAAAAAATACCCGAAAGAGAAATCTTAAAAAAATTCGCCAAAATAGATAAAAAATTCAAAACAAAATACCTAGTCTTCAGAGATTTAAGAAAGAAAGGATTAATTGTAAAAACCGCACTCAAATTTGGAGCAGAATTCAGAGTTTATGAAAAAGGAAAATCTATCGGAGAAGATCACGCAAAATGGATTCTATTCCCAGTCTCACAAAACGAACAACTTACATGGCAAGATTTTTCTGCAAAAAACAGAATTGCGCACTCCACAAACAAAAAATTATTAATTGCAGTTGTAGATGAAGAAAATCAAGTCTCATATTACGAAGTAAATTGGTTGAAAATATAAAATGGGGAAAATAGACGTATCCGAAGTAAAAAAGAAAATACTTGCATTTCTAGAGCATAATGGACCAAGTCTACCAATCCCAATAGCAAAACACATTCTTCTTCAGCCAATGTTTGCATCCGCCATTTTATCCGAACTACTCAATGAAAAAAGAGTAAAGACAAGTTCTATGAAAATCGGTTCATCTCCACTTTATTTAATACCCGGCCAAGAAGCAAAACTTGAGTCATTCACGGAAAATCTTACGGGAGTAGAAAAAGAAGCTTACATCAAACTAAAAGACAATAAATTTTTAGAAGATCAAACCCAAGAGCCAAGAATTCGTGTTGCAATGAGAGGACTAAAAGATTTTGCAATCCCAATCCAGCTAAACAACAAGCTCTACTGGAAATATCTTACTTCATCAACAGAAAAAATAAAAGAATCCATGGAAGACGAGGGAGAAATTGCAATTGGAGAAAGAGTAGTTGGTCAAAAAATATGGGAAGACATCAAAAAAGAACAACCCAAAATAGAACCAATTGAAGAAAAAACAAAACAGGAAAAAATAGTACACATCCTAAAAACAGAAGCCGAAAACACTTCTAAGAATATAGAAAACATCTTCGAAGAAGAAAAAATAATTATAATAAAAGAAGAGAATATTGAACCATCGCCAGAAAAAGCAATAGAATCAAAACCCCAAAAAATAAAAAAATTAACAGAAAAAGACATCTTCTTAGAGCAGGTAAAGCACATTCTAGAATCAAAAAATATTGAACTTTTAGAAATAATTCAATTTGACAAAAAACAAGTAATAGCAAAAGCCAGAGTTAACGTAGACAAAACCTGCATCTTATTTTTTATAGATAAAAAACGCCCCGACGAAAAAGATATGGTTAGAGCCTATAAGAAATCGCAAGAATATAAGTTACCCTACTACATCGTAACACAAACGCAACCACAGAAAAAACTAAAGGAAACAGCAGATTTATACAAGGCACTACTTGGTTTCGGAAGCATTGAATAATCAAATAACAAACCTTTTAAACCCCTAAAATTAGCTATATTCCATGGGACGAATAAAAACAAAGCAAGTTAAAAGAGCATCATTATCCTTAGTTGAAAAAGCTCCAGAGATGTTTGATTCGACATTCGATCATAATAAAAAAGTTCTAGGAAGAGAAATGCCTAGTAAGAAAGTAAGAAACATGATTGCAGGATATATCACGAGAATCAAGAGGAATACAAAAAAAATAATCCAGGACGAGTAATTCTAACATGGAAGACAATACTTCTGACAATTCGATTTTTATCGGTAGCAAACCCTTTATGAATTATGTTACTGCCGTAGTAATGCAATTTACGACACAGAAAGCAAGTGAGGTAAAATTAATATCAAGAGGAAAATTTATTTCCAAAGCAGTTGATGTTGCAGAAGTAGCAAGAAAAAAATTCTTAAAAGAACTTAATATAAAAGTAAAAGAAGTAAAAATGGACAGCGAAGAGTTCGATTCAAAAGAAGGCAAACACGTTACTGTTTCTACGCTGGATATCGTTTTATCAAAGTAGGATTACAATCTATTGTAATATCCAACCAAGTCTTCTTCAGATCTTGCTATATCATTAAGTGAATTTGTTCTGTAATTACAGAGATCCTTGAATTCTCTTACTGATGCAAATTTAATATCAACTCCTTCTGGACCACTTCTTGCTGGGCCATATCCTTCTTTAAACACATAAGTTGGTTTTAAAGGAAAAGCCTTAGACGCAGCTTGATAAATTACATCCGGACTATTATCTCCATCCAAATCCGTTACTTGCCATTGCCTAATTTCATGTGCACGCACAAGTGCTCTATCGCTTGGCATTGACGCTGAAGTATAAATTAAACCGGCTGTTACACTAGCAATAATTGTGCCCATAATTCCAAAACGCACCTCGGCTGCATTTTCCTTCAATATTTGTTTTAATGTTCTCATTTTTTTAACCTCCTTACATTACGTAAAGATAATAATATCATGAAAGCATTAGATTTAAATATTAGGTCCCCCTTATGGATACCTATGGAAACAAGTATTCTAAGAGAAATTGGACTAACAGAATCTGAATCAAAAGTCTATTTAGCACTTTTAGAACTCGGAGATTCTACGCGAGGAGATATTGTAAAAAAATCACAAATCGCAGGATCAAAATTATACGAAATCATAAATAAGCTACAAGAAAAAGGACTTGTCTCCGTTTATGCTCAAAACAAAATACAACATTTTAAATCAACCAATCCAAAACAAATATTAAACTATCTAGAAGAGAAAAGACATAGAATAACTCAAACAGAAAAAGATGCTAAATTATTAATTCCGCAACTACTCTCGCTGTATAGTTCATCCAAAGAAGACCAAGAGGTTGAATTATTAAACGGACTCAAGGGACTGCAAATTATCTTCGAAGAACAGATAGAAATTTTAAACAAAGACGAAACATGCTATGTTATAGGTGGAACAAGGGGGAGCGATGAGCAAACAATACTAGACTTTTTTGAAAAAATCCATATGCTGAGAGAAGACAAAAAGATTCATACAAAAATGCTTTTTAACGAAAGACAAAAAGAAAACACAAAAAAAATTTACTCTTCAAAAAAATATCCTCTAACAAAAACAAAATTCATCTCCTCAACCTCTCCAGTAGCGATTAACATCTATAAGAACAGGACAATTATAATCATCTTCGGAAAGAAAATAAGCGCAATCCAAATAAAATCCGAGGAAGTTGCCAATAGCTTCCTAGAGTATTTCAATCTGCTTTGGGGTAATGCAAAAGACTAAACGTAGAATGATTAAGTCTGCTATAAATACATCTCCCAAATTCCACTAGTCCAACTAAAAAAAGAAAAAATAAATTCTCCCGATTATTACTCTACGTCAGCTGAGTGAATCATCTTCAAAACCGCAACTTCTTCGGGTAAAAGCCCCATCTCATCAAGAGCCAAGGAGGTATCCAACCCCATAGTTCTACCTACTCCGCTAGAAGCGCGCATTCTCGTTTTTACCATATTCTGCCTCCCATTTAGTTTTTCCCAATTCCAGAATCAGTTAGTGCTCAAACAGGACCTTCAGATATTTTCTTAAAATGTTTGTAGAATGATGATCTAAAGGCCCTGAAAGAATCAGTAATAGAACCCTAGAATTATCTTTGTAGATGTGACTGGCTCAGTAGTATTATTACAACTCCCATTCCAATTGTGCATCTGCATAACAATTTCAAGGATAACAAATATATAAATGTTTCTAAAATGCAATTTAATCAAACAAACAAGATTTAAAAAAGCACTTTCTTTGAGTTTTTTATGGCTCTGCCCTCGCCCTATCTTTTAAAAACAAAAGATTTAAGTGCGAATAAAGAGTCCAAAATCCATGGCTCGGTAGCTCAGTGGTAGAGCATCGCTTTCATACGGCGAGGGTCGAGAGTTCAATTCTCTCTCGAGCCATATAATTTATTTCTATAATTTAAACATTCGAGATGAATATAGCACAAGAAGAGAGTTCAATTCACCAACCATAACCAATCTCATAAATCTTTAAATACCCGAACATCTTTTATTTTTTATGCCGGAAACAGAATGCGCACAACCGAGAGAAACATTTGAAAGCAGAGCTGAGAAGTTTTATGGACCAATATTAATGCAAGAAGCTCGTGAAGAACACGCAAGAAATCCAACTCGAGGTAGTTTAGTCTCTGCAATATCCAGAGTTTTAGCAAGGCGCAATAGACAAGACGACATAGATATGTATGCATTTTTAAGACAAAGACTTAATTCTTCTGTTGACGATAAAGACATAATTTATGGTTAAGCTATGGGTTTCATAATAACACATAACGTATAATTTATATAATCCATTGATTTTAATATTTAATGGTCATAAATGAAACTGGAATTACAATAACCGATGTTGCTAGAGCAATTTACCCATTGGTTTCCGGCGACATAACTCCCCTAGTGAATATATTTAAGGCTGCGGGAATAATTATTATCATCTATATTCTCTTTTTAATTATCCAATCCATACTAAAGATAAAAGACAGAAGACGACTAAAAAGAATAGAAGAAAAATTAGATACTCTATTAAAAGTACAAAACAAAGATAAAAAAAAGAAAACTAAATATTAATTTGACTCTCGTATAATCTACGTCTTAATGCTTCCCTATTTTCTCCTTCCCTAGAAAACTTTTTCCCGAAAAAATTTGAAAAAAACCCTTTTTTCTCTTTCTCTCCGACTAAAGCTCTAGCTAATTTTTTTACCTCTTTAGAAACATCATTCAAACTATCATAAATAGTAATTGGTACCTTAAAATGACTAGCCTCTAAAATCTTCTTATGATCTTTAATCCTCGCAACGACTGGCAATTCTATCATTTCTTCAATTTCGTTCAAATCAACTTCATATCGCGAATCTTTTATCTTGTTAATTATGACTCCCTCGACATTTGTCTTACTCTGCTTAGCCATCGCCGCCGCTTTAATTGAAGTATGAAGAGTAACTCTATCTGGAGTAGTTACAACAAAAATTTTATCTGCTGCCGCTATTGCTGGCAACATTTCAGAATGATGGGGTGAAGAATCAATAATAATAAAATCATATCTCGATTTATATTTTTCTAAAACTTTTTTTAATTTATATGGATCTACATCATCCTTAAAATATAACGAAGAAGGAACAATATCCATTCCATACGCCTCGTAAATTGCTGCGTGTAATCCTTCCCTATCCCCCAAAACATCGTGCAATGTTAAATCATTCTTCATGCCCAGATAGAGCGCTATATTCGGTGCAGAAAAATTTGCATCAACCAGTAAAACTTTTTTTCCAAAGTCGTTTGCTAAAGCAGAAGCAGTTTCTAAGGCCAATGTCGTTTTTCCGACTCCACCCTTTATAGATACAAAACTAATAATTATTCCCATATCACTCTCTCATAAATTATTAGTTAATCATTCTTTTTAAGAGTTATGTTTATTCAAGTAACAACAAACTCACCATCACGAGAACGCCTAAGATGAAAGTTAAAATCTGAATTAAAGACGCTGAGACCTTAGTTTCCTTATGTAATTCTGGAATCAAATCACTTCCAGCGATATAAAGAAATCCGCCAATAGCAACTCCAACAAAATACTGTTCAATGCCAACAAACCAATCGCTCAACAAAAGAGCAACGACAACCCCAAAAATAGCAGTTAGGGCTGTAAGGAAGTTCATCAAAATAGCTCTCTTTTTTGAAAAGCCAGCATATACCAAAACACCAAAATCTCCAATCTCTTGCGGAATTTCATGCAATAAAACGGCAATCGTCGTAGCAATTCCAGCCGGAATACTAACGATATAACTCGCAGCGATAATCAATCCATCAATGAAATTATGCAAAGCGTCTCCAAATAGATTCATATACGCAAACGGATGAACATGTGTTTTCGTCATAGGCATATGACAATGTCGCCAGTGTATGACTTTTTCTAAAGAAAAAAACAAAACAATTCCAAAAATAATAGAAAGAGAAACTCCTAGCGCAATTCCACTCTCTGCAATCTCGGGCAATAGATGTATAAATGCGTCTCCAAATAATGCTCCAGCAGAAAAGCTAATCAAATAAATTAAAATTTTCTTTAATCTTTCAGTATTAACAGAAAGCGTAACTAATCCGACAATAGCAACCAAACTAACTAAAAATACACTAATCAACGAATATAACCAAATTGAATTCATCTTATTCCTTCACCCTAGTTTCAACTGGTTTTCCAAACTTCAAGACATCTTCTCCCTCAACAATATTTCTCACAACTTCTCTTAGTTCAGAAATTTTAACACGAACTTGTTTCGTTGTATCTCTATCTCTGATAGTAACAGATTTGTCCTTAGGAGTATCTTCATCAATTGTAATACACATTGGCGTTCCTATTTCATCATTTCTCGAATATCTTCTGCCAATAGAACCAGACTTATCATAAACAATATTCCACTCCTTTCTTAAATCAGAAACAATCTCCTTGGAAATTTTTTCATAATTCTCATCTTTCATTATCGGAAAAACTGCAGCCTTAATTGGAGCTAACCTTGCAGGCAATTTCAAAACCACATTCTGTCTCTTATCGTCGAAATTATACGCCTTAGTTAAAATTGCTAAAAAAACCCTTTCCATTCCGAATGTCGGTTCAATAACTCTAGGTATCATCTTGTTTTTATATTTCTCGTCGAAAACTTCCATCTTTTCTCCACTTGCCTTCATGTGCTGAGTTAAATCATACTGTCCTCTATTCGCATTTCCAGCAACTTCCTTGGAACCAAATGGATATTCATAATCAATATCAAAAGTAGCTGAAGAATAATGAGACAACTCATCTTTTGTATGCTCTCTAATTTTTATTTCGTTAAGACCTAATTGCTTAAACCACAACACCTGCTCAGCCAACCAGTATGCGTGCCATTCCTCAAGCTTTCCTTTTTTAAGCATCTCACCAATTGTTGTATCTTTTAGAGTGGTTTTATCAGCCTTTTGCGTCTCTGCATCCAATAATCTCACCTCGACATTAAGCTGTTTTTTGTCCAACAAATCACACTTTTTTTCTTCTGGATTTATAAAAAATTCAAACTCTCCTATGTGAAATTCTCTACTTCTAAATAAAAAATCTCTCGGAGCAATCTCATTTCTAAAACATCTTCCGATTTGCGCAATACCGAATGGTAAATTCATTCTAGATGTTTGTTGAACATTCTTAAAATCTAAAAACATTCCCTGCGCAGTCTCACCTCTCAAATAAGCATCTGTCGCGTCGATAGCTCCGACCTTAGTTTTAAACATCAAACTAAACTCTCCTTTTATTTCGTATTCTCCATTACATTTATCACACTTAACTTTTCCAACTTCACTCTTATCTATCTTTGTAGAAATTTTGCATTTAGGACAATAAACAGCAACGTCATTAAAATTAGCAACGTGTCCGGACGCAATCCATGTTTTTGGATGAGAAATAATAGACGCCTCCACACCAACCATGTTGTCTTTTTGATGTACAAAATAATTCCACCAATCCTTCTTTATATTATTCATTAGTTCTACTCCGAGTGGTCCCAAATCCCAGAAACCAGCAAACCCACCATAAATTTCACTAGACCTAAAAACAAATCCCTCTCTCTTGCAAAAATTAGCAAGTTCATCAATAGATATTTTCGCACTTTCACTTTTAACCATGTTTACACAATCAATCTTCAATTTATAAAGTTTTAGAAACCACTAATTAATAATATTTTCTATAAACGCACTTGGCATAAGATTGCCACCCCAAACCCAATAAGAAATATCTTCTCTCTTGCCGTCTAACAACCTTCCATTTGGAGATTTAGAACTAATTAAATCCAATGGAAAAAAAGACCCGCCATCTTTAAATGGCATCGCGTAAATACCGTCTATATTTGTTTTTCTAAATGACAATCTATCGTTGTTCTCGTAGCCAATCATTTCTGGAGAAAATCCTAATTGACGAATAGTTGGTTTCCTTTCATTACTAATAGCAAATCCATCTTTTTTTATCGCATCATAATATTCTCTATCTACGAAAAGCACAAAATCCGCTGGATGAACCCTATACCCACTCAAATTTGATCCATTGAAAGCCCCTATACCTCCCTCATCTACTTTAGTGGTTTCCTGTGCCGACTCATACTTAACATCAGACGCTAACCAAAATTCCGGAATTCCATTTTGTAAATTTAGAACTTTAGATCTAACCGCACCAACCGCAGATTTTGACTTCGTTTTTAACGGAGATATTTCTTTAAATGTCACGCTTCCATCGACAACACTCTCAATATATTGCGCAGGAATCTGAAAAACACCTTCTCTCGGCCTAATAGCTGACCAATTAGAATCAATCACGACTCCATCCTGGACATAGAGAGCCCTTTTGCCACTCAAAAATTCTCTAAATATGAGCATGTTTTTTTTCATAATAACTTGCTCCAACTCTGGAGAATGACAAGTGCCCTCATCTAACGAAAGATAGTCTTTAGTCCCCTCCTTGCTCGAAGAATATCCTGCATTATAATAATAAGTCCAATTATCTCCCAGAGATGACGCCCTGGCATGATTTTTTAGATGGGGATATTTTTTTGCTCCATAATTTATAAATTCCGGACCAGCAAATTTCAACCTCCTACTAGATGGATGAACGACAAAAACCTCGCCACTATTGCTATATTCCTCAGCTAACATATCCTTGCTTAATTGCATTTTGAGAAAAATTTCTGGAGAACGGTATTCCAGACCACTAAGCAAAAATGAAGCATTAGCCAAAACACCAACAACTGGCTCCCTTATTGCAGAATTAGGATCTATCTCCAAAACAAAATGATAATTTCTGTCACCATTAGCAATATTTTTTTGTCTTCTAATCGCATCATCCAATTCTTGTCTGGCCCCTGCAGCCCTTTCTCGCAATTGTGATAGTTCTGCAATCGACTTCGAACCTGCTTGCTTAATCAGATACTCAGAATAGTCTATATTTCTTTGCAAATTAGAATTATCAGCCTTAATCAGCGGAAAAACTTCTGGCTTTATTTTAAAAACACAATATGATTCATTCTGTCCACAATCGATATTCGGAAGGATGTCAGAAAATAATCTTTGTTTAAACGCGTCTACAGAATATACAGAATATGCTCCGTTAATTCCGACTTTCCTCTTTTCATACCCCCTAGATGTTGATACATCTGCGGCACCAAAATTATATTCCTCCACCATTCCGACTCCAACTCTCAGATCTGAATGCAAAAAATCTATAGAAGTATTTTCAGAATTTAATGCAATCGGTTTATTCTGCTCGCCCACCTTCGGAATTAATAAAATCCTCACTCCCGCTGGTTCCTGTTCTAAAACAACCTCCAATGAATCTTTTAAAACCCTTTTACCATCTAAAGAAGCTAAGTCACAGGTTGTTTTAACGCATGCAAAATCTGTCCATTTATAATCAGGATAGCGAGCTGGCGCCTCAGGGGCAACGATATCGTTTTCTAAAACCTCTCTTCCAAATGCATCCCGTTCACCAAGAGCCACGGGACAAAAAGCTAACAAAGCAGAACTCAAAATCCCAGCAAGACTCTTTCTAAATTTCATGAAAAAAATAGATATCCATCTTTTATAAAGTTTTAGAAAATGAATTACACAAATATATATAAAGATTCAATTGCTCAATATTACTATGAGATGGACAACATATCTCGTATTGTATTTCGGAACCGGCGGCTCATCAAAACCAACCGAAATAGTATCAAAAATAGAATCTTTAAATTTTACAAGTGCCCTAGGCCCAGTTGACTTTACATACGATTGGAATGACAAAAAACCAAATAAAGAAGAAGTTTTAATGTTGGCAAACAAAATTTCTGAAATCTTAACTGGAACAAATTGTGTATTTAACCTAGATACACACGATTAATCTACGCCAACAAATCTTTAAAAACTCTTATTCGTTCAAATTTTCATGCAGGTATAGCTAAGTGGTAAGATCGAGCCATTCGCTTTGAGCAAACTAATAGCTGTCTTGTAATAAATTGCGAAATGCAAATTGCGAGTAAAAGGCAGCGCCTTTTGTCAGCAAAAAATAACGCAGGTATAGCCAAGCAGTAAGGCAAAAGGCTGCAACCCTTTGACGCGCCGGTGCAATTCCGGCTACCTGCTTTTATAATTTCAGGAATTGCGCAATTCCCGAGTTGTTTGGCTTTTAAAAAAAACTTAAACTTACTACAACTTTAAAAGAGCAGACAATGAGCAGCTACCTGCTTAATCTTTTTTTATCCATTCTGGAACGGGAACTTTTGTTGTAATCTCTGTATCTATAGGTATCAAAATATCTTTATTTATAACAAATGAAAATGACTTATCTATATCTAAACTGATATTCTTATTTATATCCATCTTTTTGTAAACATTAATTGTTGTATTAATAGAGATAGTCTTCTTAATAGGAACATCAACTATTATCTCTCCGGTAGGCAAACTTACTGGAACTTTTATAACCTCATCCAAAACAAAAAAAGTATTTATTGGGACACTCTCATTAATTATAAATGAATCACTAACGGGAAAAACAATAGCTGTTCTAATTGGAATATCTACCAGCTGATTTATCTCAAAACTAAATGTTTGGTTAATGGGAATCTTAACCTCAAACAAAGACTCCTGTAAGACCATCTGACCGTAAACGTATCCACCATACGCAACAGCTACTATAATCACCAAGAAAATTACAACCTTAAATACACTCCCAATGAAACTCATAAAATAATAAAATAACTTTTCTTTTTAAATTATTCCAAAAGCATCTTTAACAAAGCCATTCTAATAAACAACCCATTTTCTGCCTGTCTAAAATATGAAACTCTTTTATCATTTTTCTCAATATCTAATGACAAATCAATTTCTTCAACGTGTGGCAATGGATGCATAACGATAGCATCACTTTTTATTAAATGAAAATTATCTTTATTAATCACAAATTTGCCTTTCGCCTTCTCGTAATCTTCAACTGATATTCTCTCTTTCTGAATTCTAGTCATATAAATTACGTCAACTTCTGACAAAAGCTTATTCAAATCGTCTTCTTCTCTAAAATTAACGTTATGTTTCTTCAAATATTCTTTTATATCCTCTCTCATTTTCAAATTTTCTGGCGAAACAAAAATTATTTCTATATTAGAAAACTTGCCCAGCAAATAACATAAAGAACGTACGGTTCTACCAGAAGCTAAATCTCCCACAAAAGCAATCTTAAAATTATCAACCCTTCCAATCTCTCTATAAATAGTATACAAATCCAACAAAGCCTGAGTGGGATGTTGCCCCTTACCATCTCCAGCGTTTATCATTGGAATACTAATAACATCTGCCGCCCTTTTGGCAGAACCCTCTTCGTAATGTCTCATAACTATACAATCGGCATACATCGCCATAATTCTAGCAGTATCCTCCATACTCTCTCCCTTTACAGAAGAGGAAAATTCTTTGGCATTTTCCGTACTAATAATACTTCCACCCAATTTTTTCGTTGCAGACTCAAAACTTAATCTTGTTCTTGTACTTGGTTCATAAAATAGCGTTGCAACCACCTTACCCTTTAAAACATCAGAAAACAGCTTCGGATTTGATCGTATTTCATCCGCACTTTTAAATAAAGAAAATAAAATATCGGGAGTTAATTGCTGTGACTCAATCAAGTTTCCCAACTTCATAATATATTAAATTATTTTTTATTTAAATATTTATGCAATATTGAAAATAAAAAATCAATTCACCCAAAAGCATAATTTTAAATACGATTTTTTGGTGGTATTTTTAGGCCCGAGTAGCTCAGCCTGGATAGAGCAGCTGCCTTCTAAGTAGCAGGTCCGGGGTTCAAATCCTCGCTCGGGCGTTTTATATATAATTTATAAACTATATGCCCTAGTATATAATAAGAAAATGGCAGAAAAAATACAACTCACATTTTTAGGAACAGGCTCGGCAGTACCCACAGCAAGACGAAATCACCCAGCCGTGCTTCTACAATACAAGGATGAAAATATCTTATTTGATTGCGGAGAAGGAACTCAGAAACAATTTAGAATCGCAAAACTAAATCCATGCAAAGTCACAAGAATATTTATTTCTCACTGGCATGGCGATCACATATTCGGACTTCCTGGACTCCTGCAAACACTAATGCTAAATAATTATTCCAAAACACTTTACATCTACGGACCGAAAGGAACAAAAGATTTTATCGACCTCTACAAAAGAATGTATATTTCAAAAGGCGACGACTATAAAATCGAAACAAGAGAATTATCCAGTGGACTAGCCCTAGAAGAAAAAGAATTCAAAATAGAATGCGCCCCAATGCAACACGACGCCCCATGTCTAGCTTACTCATTCACAATAAAAGAAAAATCAAGAATTGATAAAGCTAAACTAAAAAAATTAAAACTCCCAGAAAATTCGCCACTAATTGGACAACTTGCTCAAGGCAAAACAATTGAATTTGAAAAGAAAAAAATAGACGGTAAAAAATTAATTTACACAGAACCGCAAAGAAAAATAACCTACATAATGGACACAAGAGAAAATGAAAATACTATAAAAATCGCAGAAAATTCAGATATCTTGATTTGCGAATCAACCTACTCAGCCGAGGAAGAAGAACAAGCAAAAGAATACTCCCACTTAACCTCCACGCAATCCGCAGAAATCGCAAAAAAATCAAAATCAAAACAGCTTATATTAATGCATCTTTCACAAAGATATGAAAACCCAAAGCCGATTTTAAACGAAGCAAAAAAAGTTTTCAAGAACACGAAAGTCGCAGAAGATTTTGATAAAGTTGAGATTTAAAACACAATGAAGCATGCAACTGCAATAATTTTATTTAATGATAAAAAACAGATTTTAGTTCAAGAGAGAGATGGTAATACGCTCATCCATCCAAATAAATGGAGTTTTTTTGGTGGCGGAATAGAGAAAAACGAAAGCCCTATTGAATGTGCAATAAGAGAATGCAAAGAAGAATTAAGTTATCAGTTAAAAAATCCTAAATTTATTTTTTCTAAGATAATTAATGAACTAAACACAAAATTGTTTGTCTTTATAGAGAATTTCAACCACATACAAACATTAAAATTAAACGAAGGTAGAAGCATGAGATGGATATCTATTGATAATGCCAGCACATTATCGTTTCAGCCCGGATTTAAAGAAATATTACCGGAAATATTTACGAAAATCGCTGAAGATTTTGATAAGGCAGAAATATAATTCTTATAAAAATTTTAATAAAATTGAGATTTAACACTTATCCATATACAAACCACAAAAAGGCACAAGCTACTAAAACAGCAACTAAAGTAAACGCCAAACCGATTCTAACAAATTCCATAAACTTAACATTATATCCCCTCTTTCTCATTATTCCCATCGCAACAATATTTGCACTTGCACCAATCGGAGTCACGTTTCCACCGACGCTCGCACCGATTAATAATCCGAAATAAAACAAATAAGGACTTGCGCCCAAACTATCTGTGACAATCTTTACAACTGGGAGCATAGCTAATAAATATGGAACATTATCAACAAATGCACTTAATAAAACAGAAAACAAAACAACCACAATAAAAACAACAAGAACGTTTCCTCCGCCAACAGATAAAATAAAATCAGAAACATAATCTAATAATCCATTCGCAGAAATACTCTCAACTAGAATAAAAATTCCAGCCAAAAAAATAGCAGTATCCCAATCCATTTTTCTAATGAAAGCCTTTATTTTTTCTTCACGTTCATAATGAAAGATATACCAAACAAAACCAACCATTCCCAAAACTAAACAAATTAAACCATTCATATACTCTATATTTGATTCAAAAGAAGATGAGATTATTAACGACAAAACTAAAACAATAACGAAAATACTCGGAATTAGTGTCTTAGGATATTCTTTTTCTAATTTCGGCATTAATTTCCTTTCTTTCCTAAATACAAAATACAAAACAACTAATGAAGCAAAAAATGCCAGCTGCACGGCAAAAAAGATACTTGGCTTACCATCAACAAAAAAGAAATCATTAAAATTCATACCCGCAAACCCCGCTAAAAGCATACTTGGTGGATCCCCAATCAAAGTTGCTGCTCCTTGCAAATTGGAGACTAACGCAATTCCAATAAACAGTGGAACTGGATTAATTTTACACTTCGTAGCTACGCTAAGCGCTATAGGGGCCATCAATAAAACAACTGCAACATTTTCTAGAAAAATAGAAAGTATGCCCGTAACTGCACAAATAATTAACATTGCTCCCCAAACTTTTTTAGCACGAGAAGAAAATATCTCTGCCAAAAAATCTGGCATCTTAGAATATAAAAACAATTCACTAATAAACAACATTCCAATATATAAAAACATAACATTAAGATTAATCGATGCAAGCGCCTGCTGCCCACTTAAAACTCCAAACAATAAAATAACGACAACGGCTGCCCAAACAATAATAGATTTTTTATTATAAAATAAGATAACTAATAAATAAGTTACAACAAAAACCAATAATGCAATCACCTGGACACTTAGCATATTTTAATTAACTAAAAACTATTTATAAATATAACTAGAATGGAAATTCTTCTCCACTCAAAATTTCCGTAGCAACGACAACACAAGAAACTGGTATTACAGCATGTTCATTGGGCCAATAGAAATTATCCCACCAATGATCTGGAAAAGATTTCACAAGCCCTCTAATTGCTCTATTTCTTGCCTTGCCCTCCAAAGAAGCAAGCTGTGCCAAATAATTGTATCGTGATTCTGTGTTCACTTTGGCGGCAGAAGACCAATCACATGAAGAGCCAGAGAAACTCCTTTTGGCAAGTGAGCCTATCAAACCATCTAAAAAATTTTCCTTGTTACGCACATACACCTCAATATCTTGACTCGAGTCTGCCTCGCTCAAATCGGCTCTACGCTCATATTGAGAACCCGCAATATCGTAAAGTCTTTGTCTTACATTCAAAAGAAAATTATAAACAGGATCGGATTTTACGTCTACCCTTAATGCTTCACGAGAATCATCTGCAATATTTTCCAAAACCCTAAACTCGAGAGGAAGTTCTCCATTCTTTTTGAGTTCATCATACTTATTATAACCCGCTAGAGATTCTTCTCTTCGAACTTCTCTAAAAGTCTTTGTAGTTAAAGGCACAAGAGAATGAATATAGTTTACCTTATCTCTTTGAAACATTCTCCTAAGTGCAGCTTTTCTTTCGTCACTCATAATTCTTGGTTTATCCATAAAACAAAACTTCAACGAAGATATATAAACATTATTATGATAAAGTTCCAACTAGCCTAATTTAAACCACTATTTCTAATCGAAACCCATTAAAGTTGCAACTAGTTAAAATAACGCACAAAGAATTATTCTGTGCTGTAGCAAAAACTAAATCAGCTAAATGCTTACTTCAAATTTGACGGAGATATAAACACAATCGTGTCGCCCCTCAAGAAAGCCAAGCCATAACTCTTTACCATCTGGCCGTTGTCCATCTCTTTTGCATTATCAATTACCACATTGATGTGGATATCAAATGCTAACAGAGTACCAACAAGTTGCTTGCCGCTCTTAAGCTGCACTATTATCTCCTTCCCCTTAGAACTATTTAACAAGTCCAAAGGTCTCTCGATTCCGTTAACCATAATCTCAAGGATTATTTTACATTTTTAAACATATGTATAATCCAGAATAAAAAACAAAATCATCAATCCCCAAAACCTTTATAAAGCAATTTTTCTCAATCAATTCATGGCAGGAAGAAAAATATCAGGCGGAAAATATCACAAGCAATGCAAGAAACAAAAACATGCAATGCGTGGACATGTTAGAATTGTAAAGCTTGGTGATAAAAAAACAAAAATAATGAGGGGAATGGGCGGAACATTAAAGACAGTTTCACTTTCACAAAACACAATCAATGTAATTAAGAACGGAAAATGCAAAACAGTAAAAATAAAGAACGTTCTTGAAACACCATCTAATCGTTTCTTAGCTAGACAAAACGTGTTGGTTAAAAGCGCCATCGTAGACACTGATTTGGGAAAAGTAAGAATCACAAACAGACCCTCACAAGAAGGAATAGTACAAGGCGTTTTGGTCGAATAAAAATTTTCTTAAAAAATTATCGCACAAATTAATCCAATTACTCCTAAAATAAATCCAATTAGTGCACCCATCGTCGGAGTTTGCCCAAATATTGTAAAAATGATTAATGGTTCTACAATTAAAAGAGTTGTTAATGAAACAACCGTAATAATCCAAAGATTCTGAAATCCTTTATATCCATAATAATAACCCAAAAACAAAAACAAACCACTAATAGTTATTAATAAAATCATCCTCCAAAAACCAGAAGAAAACATTTGATATTTTGTCCCGAAAGTTTCAGCTAATACTGCGAAAAGCTCTCCTAGAAAAACCAATAATACCCCTGCAATTTTAAATCCCAAATTCATTTTTCAGCCAACTCCAACATTATTATTGCTATTATTCCTAAGGTAATTCCTGCAATTTCATATATTCCTAACTTTTCCTTAAAATAAAAATAACTGAACAATAAAAGTGTAATAATATTTATTAAAATAAAAATAACAGAAGCAACTGCTATATTTTTATATTTAAAACTAAAAGCTAGAAAATTTAATCCGATAATATAAAAAAACATTCCAATAATATATATCCAAAAAAAATTAGAAACAACCCACTTTTTCATAAACAGATCACCTATGGTTAAAACCACTCCCCCAATTGCTAAAAGTCCCAATGCCAACCAATTCATAATTTCCAAAACAAAGGATATTATATAAATCTTCTCAATTCTTCTCCTCGACAAAAACCGAAAGCTTTAAAAAGCCAAACCATTTAAAAACCTTACGATAGTCTAAGATGGTTCAAGCAAAAAAATGTCCCGAATGTGGTAGTTCTCATTTAATATATGATGAAGCAAGAAGCGAAGTAATTTGCGGAGATTGTGGTCTTTTAGTAGAAGAAAAGATGGTTGATACAACTCACGAACTTCGTGCTTTTGATAAATCTGAAAAAAAATCCAGAGGTGGCGCACCAATTTCTATGCAAAAATTCGATAAGGGTTTAACAACTAACGTTGGTGAAATCTCAGACATTTACAAATTAGATTCCGCAAACCAAACAAGAAAATACTTAAGATTAAAAAAATGGCAAGAAAGAGTTTCTACCTCAATTGAAAGAAATTTAAGACTAGCAATGGCTGAGTTAAGAAGAGTCGCATCTTTCTTAGAATTGCCGTCGGTAGTTAAAGAAGAAGCTGCTAGAGTTTACAATTATGTTTTACAAAGAGGATTAGTAAGAGGGCGTTCAATGGAATCTGTAATTGCAGCTTGCATTTATGCAGCCTGTCGTTCTTATAATATCCCAAGAACTCTAGACGAAATTTCAATTGCATCAGAAGTAGAAAGAAAAGAAATTGGTAGAACTTACAGATTTATCATCAGAAGAATCGGAATCAAAGTAACTCCCTCTTCTCCAAAAGATTATATTTCCAGATTTGGCTCCACATTACATCTTTCTCCAAAATCACAAAACGGTGCACTAGAAATATTAAACAAAGCAGAAATATCCGAATTAACATCTGGGAGAGGCCCTGCGGGAATTGCTGCAGCCGCACTATATGTTTCCGCACTACTTAACGACGAGAAAAAGACGCAAAGAGAGGTTGCTGACGTTGCAGGAATAACAGAAGTTACAATCAGAAACCGATACAAGGAACTTTTAGACAGACTTGGATTGGAAGAAAAAATAAAACTTAAAGAGACCGAAAAAGAAGAAGCTAAGGAAGAAGCAAGAAAAGAGAAAAAGAAAAAACAACAATAATTTTAAATTTTAAAAATAATAATCCTCAATCTCATTCTAAAAATATCTTAATTACTTTAAAAAAGCAAATGGGGAGAAGAGGATTTGAACCCCTGAAGGCGTAAGCCACTAGAGCCTAAATCTAGCCCGTTAGACCACTCCGGCATCTCCCCACTGTTTGCTATGTCTCAATATTCCGGACATTGAAAATCTATCAATGCTTTTCCGACATCTCTACACAATAAATTCCAATAAATCATACTTATAAAACTAACGGAGTGGATAAAAGCTTAACTAGATAAAACACTTAGAGAAAAATTAAAAATAATTATTTATCTGAGACAAAAGTATATCCTTTTTCAGATAACTTGGTAGAAGCAGAACCTACTGGAATAGTTTGAGTTGCAGTTTGTCCACTTTGTTTAATAGTTATTACGACGCCACCGCTAGCTGTAGTAGAACTAACCACGGAATATTTAACACCATCCTTCTCTAAAATATTTCCAGAAACCAAATCTCCCAGGGTTTTATCAGTAGTAGTCGTTGCAGTTGTCACCGGTGTTTCAGTACTGGTCGACGGCATATTCACCGCCGAAAGCAAAGTTCCTTTACCATTCTTTAATCTTACAATCGTTTCATATAATTTATATCTCAAATAAACTCCCTTAGCCTGATAAACATTTGAAAACCCTCTATCCTGCAATGTTGTAATATTACTCAATATAGGAAGATGTGCACCAGCTTTAACACCATCATTTGTTAATGCATGAATATCATTATTAATTTTAACCGCTAATTCCTGACTTGCGTCCTCTGTCAATGTGCCACTAGCACCATTTAAAATTTCCAAAGAATTTTCAGCCTGATTCATATCCTCCGAAATATTCCATATTTGAGACGTTGCAGCCGACACAGACTCTGTGTCCAACCAGCAAACCATATTTGCATCTCCACAAGTCCCAACACTTTTCCATCTGGAAGATTTCGATGTGCCATCTCCTGGATTTACAGTCGAACAAATTCTAACAATTCCTTGTAAATCAATTCTCGGATCAACAACGTTTTCTACCGCAGCCTGTGGATTAATAGAAGTAAATCCAATAACAGAAGAACTTCCCTGTTGACATTCTTTCTCGGTAGTAATTTGAGTTTGACTCACCTGAGATTGAACATATGAATTAGTCAAAGCATTAACTGCAAAATCAGTTGTAACCTTTCCAAAGCCACACTCTTCCTGTCCATTTATCGACACACAAAGCTCCTTATATCCTTCTGGCGCAGTAAAATCTTTCGAAACCTGCTTCTGTTGTCCTTTAGTAACGTAACCCGTTTCTACATTAATATACGGAATTCCAGTATAATAACTCGAATCTGGTGGATTCTTTAAGTAAATAGAATAACTAACTCCTGTATCATTTCCAGCGTAAATATGTGCGAATACTTTATATTGTGACGTTGGAGGAACTGTTGCATCTGTATGTGGTATTTCCTGAAACTCTGCATAAAATTGATATGGGGACTCAGGCGCAAGCAAGGAATCTAATGCCTCTGCCGACGTAGGGAATGAAGTTCCAACAAACGAATTACAAACTTCCGTTCCAAATTGTTGCGTATTGCCAAACTTAAATTGAGTAAATGAATTTGCGCCATAAGTATTTTTGAAATAATCTAAACTTGCCTCCATATTATTCCAAGATTTTTGGAAAGTCATATATTCTCCACCACCAGCCTTTTGTGTTCCGGTCACGAGCGAAAATATATTTGGCAAGAAATTACTAATCGCCGGCTGAATTTGATTCCAAAATAAATTACATTTGTAAACCGCTGTCATATAATCACACATACCAATATACTCACCATTATCTGCATTTGCCTGTAAACAGTCTCTCTGGGCTTTTAATATCGACAAATACGCATCTAATCCCGCATGTACCCCTGTTAAACAAACTGGGATATAAACATCTCCGCCAAATAATTTGAAATTCGGTAAACACAAAACTAAACTTCCAATAACTCCCGATTGAATAACATTTGAAACGGGATATTTACCGCCCAAATCACATCTCGAAGTTGGGCACATAACTGGATCACAAACATTAAACATTAACGCGCAATCTTCTGGCGACATGAAATCCTGACACTCTTCAATCGGACCACCCTCTCCCGTCGGAGTTCCTCTTTCTGCTTCAATATCTGCTCTGCCAGAAATCTTAATTATAATTTTCCCCTTCGAAGAATATTGTCTTCCCGCCTGTCTCAAAGCCTCTTGCGCATCTAAAATTAATCTCGTTCTTTCGTTAGATGACATTTTACAGCCCGCAACACTCACCAGATTTGTCGTTTCACCTACTGAATTCACATTAATAGTTGTACATGCATCATCTGGAGTTTGCCTACCATCCTGTCCAACATTGCATACAGAGAATGTATTAACACTTCCAGAATCAGAATATCCTTTCGATTCAGACGACAGCAATCCACCCTGCGATGCAGAAACTTTCACATACCAACCCAAATCAGCATCGAAAGGAGTTGCTGCAGCAAGTCCCTTTGCACTTCCACTATCGTAATAATTAACAGTTGGATTCAAATTTTTATTTTTACAATTTCCAGACGAAACAAAACGCGCGTTGGATAAAGTTTTTTTAATATCGCCATCAGCTAATTCTATCCAGGAATTCGTATTTCTTTCATAAACAGAACTAACGCTTCTTTGTCCAGAATTTTCTTCACTTAAAATCAAAAGATAATTTATTGTATTATATCTAGTTAAATAAACAGCAGTTCCAGTCGCAACATTAGCAACAGAACCAACGCCAGAATCACCGACCTTATCTCCGCCCCAAACCAACTCTTTTGTTTCCTTGTTCTCCCATAGATTAACATTGGCACCGCCAGAAGTTGTACCAGACTGAGATTGAGCATTTGCCGCATTCACTATTGGTATCAGAGCCGCATCTCTATCAACCTTAATTTTATTTATTAATTTAGACGAAGCGCCACTAGATTTAATATTTTCATACAATAAATAAGCCCTTACTGACTCCCAACTATTCAACGAAGAAATCGGCAACGTCGCAGTTGTCGTCGACATATTTATATCAGTTATAGTTCCACCACCCAAACTCGCAACAAATTTCGTAATATTTTTTTCCGTTCCAATCTTGTCATTCACCGCCTTTACTGCATTTGTATAGGCATCTACATCTTTGCTGATATTTGCACCCATTCTGTTATAGCAAACATCCCTAGTCTCCTTAACGCCAAAAACAGTAGTCTCCGCATTTGAATCGCAATAACTTCTCCATACGTCCATAACTTCTTGTCTAGCAAGAGATTCTCCAGAATAACCCGCTAATAAATTCTTTACATTCAATGCGAGATTTGTAATATAGCAAACTCCCTTTAATCCCTTTATCACTTCAGCTAAATTAGCCAACTTCTTTTCCATTTTAGCAATAGTTTTATTTAACTCTGCAGCTTTTTCTGAAGACTTATTTGGATTTAATTTTATAGTCCTTTGTTCAATTCCAATCTTATAACTAAAATTAGATGCAGTAGTTGTCTTTTGAGTATTTGTAATTAATTCCACTTTAACGACAGTTGGAACTTCAATATCATCAACCTCTAATTTATAGGGCTTAGTATTTATCGTCTCTTCCTTAATTTCGTCTAGTCTGATAGTAGAAGGTCTCTGTCTAACCCAACCATTAATGTTATTAGTATTCGTATAAACAAAAATACTAACCTCCACACGACTAGAATATATTTTATCAACAACGAGCTTTTCCGAATCCTTCTGTAGTTCTATTTCTTGCCCCTCGCCAAAAACACCCCTATATTTTTCATCAACATAAAATCCTGCTTTTTTAGACTCTCTATCTGCCGCCCTAAACTTTCTCAATGTTATGGAATATGTTTTTCCATTTATCTCAAAATTTTTCATTGTATTTGAAGTGTCATAATTTTTTTCCGAAGACAATTGTGCCTGTATCAATGAAGCGTAATCCGAATCTGGAAAATTATCTACAAAACTTTGCATCAATAATATTTTTACGGCGCTCTCGGTAACAAGATTAATTTGTTCGAGAGATGCAAGCTCGCTAAATCTATTCAAATCTCCACGAACCTCTTTATAATCAGCCAATAACTCATCAACTGCCTCGTCGGCATTGTCTAAATCACTAACAACCGCTGCATTAACTTCATTGGATTCGCTAGCACTATCTTTTCCAACCAAACTATTAAGTTTAATTTCTCCAAGATTAGAATTAATCGGGGAATCTTTCTCATTTAAAATAATCATACTTTCACCAAGCTTAAATCCAGAAAGAGAAATATCTTTAATTTTTACAATACTATTGTCACCCATCCCAATAGCAGTTTCATCAATATTAGAAATCTTTTTCGCCAACTCAGAATATACAGTCGACTTCATTTCTTTTTCAGAACCAAGTAAAACAACCAAACTTTCTTTACTCCCCTCTTTTCCAACATAACCAGAATAAGCCAACTTCCAAGTCAATGATTTTCCAGGAGTAATATTTCCAACGAAAACCCTCTCGCTAATATTATATAATTTAGAAGCAAAGCCCACAGAAATATTCGCAGGATATCCCCCAACGACACTTAATTCAATTTTCCCCGCACCCTGACAACTCAAGGTTACTTTTCCAGAGCTATCTGTGTATAAATTCACATCAGAAACAGTGCATCTACCGTCAAGAATTTTCGAATCCTTTCTAACCCAAATTTCACTACCATCAACGTTTAACAATGCACTATCTTCAGTAGAAGTCATTTGTGAAAGCTTTAATTTAAAACTTGCCTTACAATAATATCCTGGAAAATAAACAGTTGGACTAGTCTCGCCCTCTTTTAATATATGCTCGTCAATTAACTCACCATTCTGAGAATAAACACCAATCCTAGCTTGCGTAGAGTCAACATCTAACAAACGCAAATAACCCTTACCATTCCAAAAGGTTGCCATTCCCATCTGAGAATCAGCGCCAGAAAAATCACTTCCCTCTAAATAAAGCACCGCATCTCCGACGCCATAAGCAGATTCTGCATCAAAACTAATTCTAGCAGTCAAATTACCGCTAATATATTTAGACATATTATTTTCATTTGGATTTCTTTTTAAGATAATTACAACATAACCAACATTATTGTATAACGGATCTCCCAATAAAGTATTATAACTTCTAAGTCCCGCTCTTGCCGGATAAAAACTAACTCCAGAAACCTCGCTAGGCATTTTTCCACTAAAACTAACTGTTTTAATCGCAGAAATTTTAATCAATGGATTTACTCTTACAGAAGACAATTTACAAAAAACTGGAACATTTTTTTCAGCAAGCAAGTCACTTCTAACTGCCATAGGTTCACATCCTCCTGGTGGAATCATTAAAACTATATCTGTAGACTCGGCGCAATTACTTTCATCAAATGCGGTTTCTAATCCAGACCAATATGTGGAAGCAGAAGAGCCATAAATACTATTTACAGAAGGATTTGAATACTGAACACCATTTACGGAATTATAAAATTGCGCAGACGCAAAACCAATAAAAAATAAAATAAAAATGAATAAAACTTTTTTCATTGTTCTAACCCCACGGATAAAACCGAATCTTCAAACTTAATATAGTTTTCATTTATATCTTCAATTTTTTGCGGCAAAGAAAAGATAGGAACATTAATTGCTATCGTTCCACCTTGACTTAGAGAATAATCGTCGAAAAATTCAACCGACTTTCCACCACCATTTAAAACTTGATCTATAGTCTGAGAAGGCATTTCAGTTGTAAAACATTTTGTTTCTACTTCGCCAGTAAGTGCACCAAACCCAGTCGCTGGAACTTCAAAACATCTGCTTTCAGTTCTTGCTGGGAAAGTTAAACTAGAATTTCTAAAAACCTGTACACTGACATTATAGACGCCCTCTACCAACTCTATCTTTCTCTCTGCAGGATACATAACACTTCTTGAAAAATCATCAGAAGTAAACTGAACGATTGCATTTCCAGAAACACTTCCTAAATTAAGACCCAGAGTATAAACTTTTTTAACCAAAACATCCGCAGAGCTTTCTTGGCTTGAAGAAACGACATATCTACCAGAAGAATAATTTTCCGCTCTCGCCTCTATATATCCATTGATACAAACCGGAATTTTAGTTTGCAATGGACCAGATTTTGTTTCGCCCAAATAACATCTTTCTCCAAGACAACTATAACTCAGAGTTGCAGCAACTGGATTTCCATTCAAATCAGAAACACCGATTTTCATATCATGATTTCTATTCTTACAAATTACCTCTTCCTCGCCAACGAATTCACCAATATTAGTAGAATTCCTAACTTGGTTTCTTTCAATCATAACAATAACTGGAAATTGAAAAAACTCCTCATCGTCATGAACCTGTATCAAAACTGGAAACATAAGATCATAAATAAGTTGATATTCAACGAAACAAAAACCAAGCGCATTCATTCCGGGCTGCAAACCAACTGGTTCGACAACATCGTCGCCATATATCTCAATTTTTGTAGGCCAATCAGAAAAGTAAACAAAATCCACGCTCTCATCTGTCTTCATATCATCAACTACAAAATAATCATCCGAATTCAAATAGTAATCTCCGCTAATTTTTACAAATTGAATATTTTCCACTAAAGCATCAGAAATGTTTTGTCTAATATTAGCAAAATTGAAAACCTTTGGAACACAACCCTCTTCAAATCCAACCGTCGGTGCATTCAAGGTTAAAGTATCAAGCGCATAATTATCTAAAAATTTAACTCTTGATTGTGTGTCATATATTCCCTGGGCCAAATCATAAAATTTACCAATCTTAGAAGCAACAGAAATTTTGTGTTCGCTCACAACAGCGCTAGTATTGTCTTCAGAAAAGAAATAAACATTATTGTCTAAAACCACCTCTACGGAATTATCCTTAATCTCGACCTCTACATTACCAGAATCTACGTCGATAAAAATGCCGTCATCATTAAAATTTTTAAAATTACAATCTCTCATTGACTCAGAAATAAATCTTTCTAATTCAGAAACCATCTGTGATTTTGTCGGGATCTGTTCCTTTACTACATTATTTCCAGAAACATAAAACCAATAAGGAACACCAGCACCGCCGAAATCTAACTGAGAAGAAGATGGCGCATAAATACTACCGGATTCAAATGGTAGCTCTTCCGTGTATATATAACCACCCTGCTCTCCCAATAATTTGATTCCAGATTTTACTCTTTCAGTGATACAGGATTTATATGCATCTTCTGCGGATTGAAAATTTTTAGAAACTGTTCCAGTAAAACCACCCCTAAAAACATAATATAAAACTATTCCAGCAACCAAAATTATACCTAACACAATAAAGATAGTTACCTGTCCTTTTTTACTAATCACCATTAGTAATTTAAGAAAAACTTCCTATATAAATATATTTGTAGCGATATAAAATGATCCCACGAGGAATTAAACCTCTCGCCGTTAAGCGACGCAGAAACAGATAATGCGAGGTTCCGAATGATCCCACGAGGAATTGAACCTCGGCCTGCTCCACGTCAAAGAGCCGTACTACCGTTAGACAATGGGATCTTATATTTCTCAGCTAAAAGCTGAATTTAAATCTAACCATTGACTATGCCGAAGCATTTTTAGGCAATGGGATCTATAAAACAACTACGATTTATATTTTAAAAACCTACCTCTTTCCGCCCTTCACCTGCCCCCAATGCTCACGTAGATAACTAAATTTCAAAGATTTTTTGTCCATCTTTGCCAAAATAAGCAGATCATTAAAAAGATCTTCCGGTAGCGTTCTATTCTCGTTATAGTAGCTCTTGAGAGTCTCATAATTAATCTTTAGACCAAACTGTATCAGCGCCCTTAAAGAAGGCGAATTGGAATTAGAAATAACTTGATCTAAAAACTTTCTCTGTTGTCCGATGCGAAATTTAATCCTAACCATGTATTTTTACAAATTTACGAAGTAAATTTGGCTATTTTAATTCGGCGCAAGCCGAAATGCCAACGCGTCACTGCGCAACCATAACTACCCCAAACTTTATAAACCCTCCTGGTAACTCTCATATTATGAAATTCCCAAAAAAGACAAATAGATTTTGTCCGCATTGTAATAAAGTTACAGAACAAAAAATAAAGATAGTTAGTTCTGGAACCAAAAGAGGCGCCTTAAAACGAGGCGGTATCGCAAGAGCAAAACTTAGAGGAAAAGGTAGAGGAATAGGTAATAAGGGTAAGTGGGGATCTAAACCAGCTGTTTCTAAATTTAAAATGAAAACTAAAACAACTAAAAAAGCAAAAATCCTTTATACGTGTTCTGTTTGCAATAAAGGCAAAGACAGAAAAGCAGGAATAAGGGCAAGTAAGGTGTTACAAGAATAATGGCAGTAAAAAAGAAATTTATTAATGTTGAAATTCCAATTATAAATGAATCCATGCCTGTTTTAGGCGATGCTGAAAATCTAGTCGGCCGAACAATCAAACTCGATCTTTCAAGAAAACTTAAGGGAAGAGGACTAGAAGTTGTGTTCCAAATCATGAATAAAGATGGCAAACTTGTTGCGCATCCAAAAAATTTAACACTAATGAGAAGCTATGTTCAAAGAATGATGAGAAAAAGAGTAAATTACGTCGAAGATTCATTTATCGGTTCATGTAAGGACATCACAATAACAATCAAGCCGTTCTTAATAACTAGAAAAAAAGTTTCTAGAGCGATAAGAAATAACTTAAGAAAAACAGCAAAAGAATTTGTATTAGAATACGTCAAAACAAAAACATACATGGAACTTGCAGAAGAAATTATTTTTGGAGAAATGCAAAAACAAATGTATCCAAGATTAAAAAAAGTTTATCCACTTTCACTTTGTGAAATAAGAATTCTAGAAACAAAAGAACTTGCTAAAGCAGACTTAACGGTCAAAATCCAAGAAACTCCTAAAGAAGAAGCTGTCGAACTAACGCAAGCTGAAGAAATAGAAGCAGAGCAAAAGAAAAAGGCAGAAGAAGCAAAAGAAAAGTCTGAAGAAATTAAAGAAGAAAAAACAGAAGACAAAAAAGAAAAGAAATCGAAAAAGAAACCCGAAGAAAAGGAGTAAATATGACAATACAATCGTGCTTAGTTTTAATTAAACCGGACGGACTTGTTAAATCTTTAACTGGAAATATAATCACCACTCTTTCTGAAACAAAATTAAAAATAATCGGAGCAAAAATCGTATCCGTAAAAAGAGAGCTCGCAGAAGCACACTATTCTAATTTAAAAGAACAGCAAATAAAAAAGAAAGGCGTCGAAAAAGGAACACAAATTTTTGAAAACACCATGAGATATATTATGGGAGAATTTCACACAAACCGAGTTTTTGCACTCGTTTATCACGGAGAAGATGCTATATCAAAAATAAGAACACTTATCGGACCAACAAATCCAGAAGAAGCAGATCCATGTTCAATTAGAGGAAAATATGGAAGAATAAATTCCAAAACGCAAGTTTTAGAAACTGTAGTTCACGCATCCGAATCCGAACAAGACGCGAAAAGAGAAATTCAACTTTGGTTCCAAGCAGAAGACCTAACAGAAAATATTTATCCAACAAAAACAGAAAATATTAAGATTGATAAAATTTCTTGGGCATAATCTTCTTTAATATCAGTGCTACTAAATAGCAGCCGATGCCACCGCAGATATTTTTTTTACTCTCTTCGCCATAAGCTTCTCTAGAGATCTATTGTTCAATACAACCGTTGTTCTAACAACACCACTATTATCAACCATCACTAAAACGTCCTTATAATCTCTTTTTTCTCCTGGTTTTCTTACATGTATAATTCTCTGTCCGATTCCACCGCCATCAGGATTAACATCGGCTATGCCTCTCTTAAGGAAACATTTTACCACATGACCATTACGATCGCTAGGTTGAATCTCGTATTCTTCATCTGGATTAGCTATCACATAATTAACTATAGTCGGAACAAGATGCCTCTCTCTCATTCTACCTTCAGCATGCTGTGTATATTCCCTCCCACTAATTGTTATACTATCCACGCCTTTCATTCCATTATCATCAATTATTGCCATAAAAAGAAACACGCAGACTTATTTAAAAATATTACTACAGATATAAAAAGCCTGCAGAGGGAGTCAAACCCCCGACCCCAAGTTTTTTTGAATTTTCTTGTTTATACAAAACTCGTGCTCTATCAACTGAGCTATGCAGGCATAAAAATACTAGAAAAAAATGCTTTTTAAAAGTTGTTATAATAGAAAATTACAGCTCATCTGCAGTACTTCTTTCGTATTCTGATTCTCCACGCTCTTCTTTCTCCCTAGCTCTTCTCATAGATGCACTAGATGATGCCCCGACGCCGGTGACTGCCTCGGCTGCCCTTATTAATTTTTCCCTTGCCTCTATCTCATCTTCACGCCCCTTCTTCCTAGCGCTCTTTATTCTATACAACTTCAAAAGATCAACGGCCTTTTTAGAAAATCTAGAAAGCAAAATAAAAACAACCGCCGCTACCGACCAAAGAAGTAGCTGTACATATGGATTCAAAACTAACTCTATCAGCGTAATCAACTTATTTGCCAAAAAAACTGAAGCACTCTGGAAAAGCTGAACTAATATAAAAACCACGAAAACCAACACATAAACTATAACATTAGTTGAACCAGAAAATAATTCCAAATCCCTAAGCGCCTGGTAAAAAGTATAAAAATATTTTATCAAAGTACACCATATGACAAAAACTAAAACAAATAACAACGAAAGCTGTGGAGTCATTCCTACTAAAAATTCAACAATCGGATCACTATACGGCGAAACTTTTCTATACCCACCTATAACCTGTTTAAAAAAGGGTTTTGTCTCCAGCAATTTCCCCCACTCTTTCTTTAAATATTCCTTTCTCACCTCATCCCTCGTTAAAAAATTCTCTGCATCTTGTATATCTTGTTCAGTTTGTTGAATACTACCCTCGATCTGATTTGCCTTATTTTCAATAGACGAATCCACACTCGCATAAACAAAAGAAATAAATAATATTCCAAATAAGACTAAAGAAACAAAAACCAATCCTCTTTCTAACTTCATAAAGAATACAAACAAAAAGGATTTATAATCCTAACGAAAAAGAAATATTTAAATACACAATCAAACTATTCATATAAAGAACATGGTGAATGCAATTTTAGGCTACGTCTTATCTGGATTAGGTATAGTTAGCGTCGCACTTTCATCCGAAAAAACAAGGTCCATAATCCCAATTGATTTTATTGCAAATTTAAGCTCTAAAACTTTTGTTTCAATAGGCATCATCTTAGTTGCAGCGGGAATTGTTATAATGTTTTTATCTGGAAAACAATCTGGCAGCAACGTAAGACAATCTGCCGAGGAAGTTCCAATATATGAGGGCGAAGGTAAACATAGAAAGATAGTTGCTTACAGAAAAGGATAAAAAAATAATTTTTATTTTTATATTAAATTAATAAGTATGCTTAAACAGGGCTTTTTGCTGCTTCTTTAATTCTATCATCCTATTGTTATAATAATCCTGATCTATAACCTTATTTTGCAAATCAATCGCTAATTCATGCATTCTTCTCTTTATCGCAACCTCTGCATCCTGTAATGTACTTTTACCGGACGCCTTAACCTTATTCCACGCCATAGTCCGCGCAATCGTACCATCTAAAAGCAAGAATAACAGAGAAACCAACGCTGTCCAAATATAAACCTGGCCATAAAACTGATTCTCCGCAGTTGTATATAATCCCAAATAAACACAGCCGAATAATATCCATCCAATTTTTCTCACACCCGGGCTATTTGGCGCAATACCCATTAAGAAAAAGAAATAAATAACAAACGGCAAGAAGGCAGTCATTGCTATTCCAAAAACTTGATAAGACATTAAAATCGTATTCATCCACTCGAAATTAATATAACGGACGGAAAGTAACGGAACCACAAGGGACAACACAACTACCGCTGGTTTTTGATCCTTGAAAAATGGCGCCTTAAATAGAGCAACGAATGTTATAGAAAATATAATTAAGAAAACTAAAAATCTTTCAAATAACAACTGACCCGTATAATCAAAGCCACCTAAAAAAAACTGTGCAAGTGGCTGAATAGATCTCGCTGCGTTATCGATAGAGTATCCCAAATCAAAATAAGCGAAAACTCCGCTCGATAAAAAAATTGAAGAAACTAATAATAATCCAAAAAATAAAACCACCTTTTTAGTATCAACCATGTAAAATTAAGTTATTAGATATTTATAAAGATTATCATGGAGCATCGATAATAGCTGACAACTCAGACATTCTCTTAGTTACCTTTGCATATTCTGCCGCATACCCTGCATATTCTGGTCTTCCAGCGGTCAATTCCATTTGCGCTTTAAGATAATCAAATCTTATGTGTAACTTCTTCCACTCTGTCTGAGCCGCTTCTTTTTTATAATTTCTTTTCCTTTTTTCACCGCCAATTTTCTTTTTAGTTGCCTCAGCCGCTTTCTGACCAATTAAGACCATAAATAATGCAGCAAGAGCTGTCCACAAATAAATTTCATAATATGTGTCTCCTGCAGTTGCAGTTGCTATAGCACCTGCCCCGACTGTTCTGCTATACCATAAATACAAAAAGATAAGACCAAAAAAGACCCAAGCAATCTTCTTTTGAGTTTCAGATGAAAATTTTTCAACTAAAAAATAATATAACACAAATGGTAATCCAGCGGAAATGGCAATCCCTAGAGTAGAATATGGTAACAAGATTGTAATCAACCACGCAGCACTTAAAAATCTAACAGACAACAACGAAATGGAAATGGAAATAACCCAAACGGTCCAAGAATGCTCCGAATTATTAAAAAACGGTATAGACTTAACGATAATAAAAACAATACTAAACACAATTATTAAAATTAATAGAGCCATGGAAAAAAAATCATCCATTTTATTAGTGTCGCCCTTCACGTCGTAACCAACCAAATATTCTAAAACTGGCTGGATATAGTCACTAAAAGTTGTTTTAACAGAATCCTTAAGCGCGTTCCCAGTTATTACATTTCCAGTAACACCATCATATACAAAAAACAAAACAGCTAATAAAACGACAATACCCAATGCCCACCAAATCCAAGACGGAACAGACTGAGATTTTTTCTTCTGAAAACTAACTTTTTTATCCACCTTCTTCGCACTCTTCTTTTTTGGCATACTGTACAGATAATATTTAGGTTTATAAATATTTCCCTACTTTCAAATTAATAAAACGCAAAAAGAAAGAAATAAAAGCACGAGAACAATAATACAAATATGCAAAATAAAAAATTCATACTATCCATCTTATGCCTGCTTATTGTAAATATTTTTTCAGTATATGCGACATCTGAAAACACATCAGTTCAAACACTTCAGATTTTAGAGCAAAAAATTTCAAATCCAAATTTATCCATTCTAGGAATACATGAAGAAATTACCCTAAAAAATTTAATAGTCGTTGGATGTCTACTAATAATGGTTATAGCAATGCTCTATGACTTAATGAGCACCGCTGGTTTTATAAAAAATAATTTAATTAATTTATCAATCGCAATTATCATATCTTTAATTGGAACTTATGGCGGAGTTTTATATAATATAACAAAATACCTATCTTCGATATCAGACACGATATTTGCATCTTCTAAATCTGGCGCACTCGGATTAATTTTAGTTTTGGTGATAGCTATAACAATATTTATCGTACTAAAATTCTTTATGAAATTTATCAGAAAAGATATCGCCAAATCTAAAGAAGAAGAAAGAACGAATAAACTAGAAACACTGAGAAAACTCCAAGACATAGAGTATACTAGTAGACCTAAAAGATCACAATAATTAAAACACCTTATGAGAAAATCGACAAGCCAGAATAGCAATATTCACATCATCTCCCCTAAGCTCATCAACAATTTCATCAAATACGAATAAATAAAAACTAGTCTACAAAAAATAAAGCTTACACATCTAAAAATCAATAAAATAAAAAAAGAAAAATCCCCAAAATAAAATGGGGAAAATTAACTACTTCTCTTAGATTCGTATTCAGCAATATCCTTTTCGATTTGACGCTTCTCTGAAATCAACTTAACTCTTTCATCGTTAGCAGATTTCTCTACTCTACCAGAAAGATTAGCCAATCTTGCATCAATTTCATCAAGTCTATTCTTCATTTTTATAACCGCAGCATTGTCTCCAGCAGCTATATCATTCTTTAAATTCTTCTTTCTAAAGAACCCTTGTATTGTACCATCCAACAAGAAGAATACTATACAAACGGCAACAATTATTAAGTAAATCCAATAGAAATTAGTCCAATTTCCTTTTGAAGTAGACCAATTATATGCCAAAAGAGACACCATTATGACTGCATAAACAATCCATAAAAGTTTTCTCACAGCACTCGGTGCCTTAAGAATCAATGTAGCTACAACTATAAATGGAACAATTAAGAATAGTGCACCAACAAGTCCTTCAGAACCCAATGTAAAGGCCCTCAATGCATTAACTTCGATAAATCTAACTCCAATTAGCGCGACAATCACTGCAATACCCCAGTCTGTCCAAGCTCTTTCGCCGAAAATTTTCATCGGAGAAAGCACCCCTGCAATAACTAAAACTGTAAGCAAGAAAGCCATCAAAGCAACAAATCCACCATCTCCAGTACTTTTCTCTGTGCTTCCAGCACTATCAAAAAGGAAATGTGTGATGGGTGAAGCAACGTTAACAACTCCTCCAAGAAAGGCCTCAATGCCATCCCCAGAAGCAGCGACCCATTTAGGCTCCGCACTAACTGTGCTCATTACAAATGTAGAAACTAAAAGTAATGCAAAAAATATAACAAAACTCTTTTTATAATTCATATTTTAAAACCTCCTTTCATTTTAGATAATTTAATTATCATTTAAAACCGAAGAATACGACCTTTATAAAATTTGTCGTAACGAATTTTATATTGTAAAACTCTGAAGTTTTGTCTTATAAAAATTGTTGTTTTTAAACTACCTAGTCTTCTTCCAAAATTTCAATCTTTTTATCTTGGACTAAAATCTCAACAATTTGTTTATTTAAATTAGCAATTTCGCCCTTATTGAATGGTCCAATACTTTCCCCTTCTAAATCCAAAAACTCCTCAACTCTATCGTTAAACTTAACAAGCCTAAATTTCGAATCAACCCGACCACCAGACATAGAATCACTCAAATTCTTATCTGCCTTTTCCAGGCTCTTAACTATATCCTCAAATAACTCCTTTTCAAAATCTAACAAATTCTCAAAATCTTTTTTACTAATTCCAGTTTCAGAAGCAACAAAAGCCAAATTCAATATCTTCTTTCTTCTTCTCAGTAGAAGCTCCTTATATAGGGACATAGCATTTTCAAGTTTCTTTTTACTCTTCAAAACTACGTCCGAAAACATATCATCATCTTTATCAGAGAATTTCTTCTTCTCAGAAAAATACTCAGCTGCCTCAGGCAAAAATGTTTTCTTCAATAACTGTAAATCATCACTATATCTCTCCTTTCGGAGTGCCTCATAAAGATCATTATACGCAATCATACTAGGAGAAAATCAGTTCGCTTTAAAAGAATTTATATTCTCTTAAGAATAGAAACAAAACTATTTAAATAACTCAATTCGAGTACTATTATGAATCAACAGTTAGCTATTATCGTGATCATTTCCATTCTAGGGCCCGTTATTGGTTCTCTCATAGGCGTCTTAAAAAAACCCTCTGAAAAATTTATGTACAACATGCTAGCTTTTGCGGGTGGAGTCATGCTTGCAATTTCTTTTTTGGAATTAATTCCAGAAAGCATCGAACTTTCTTCAATCTGGATCGCAATAATTGGAATCACATTCGGATCTTTGATGATGTATGCTATCGACAGAGCAATCCCACACATACACCCAGAACTGTGCGAACAAGAACAAGGACAAAAATTAAGAAGAACCGCACTGTACTTAATAATTGGTATATTTATACACAACTTCCCAGAGGGAATGGCTATAGCACTCGGTACGGTTACTCAAATAGAATCTAGTTTAATTATTGCTATTGCTATTGCTATACACAACATCCCGGAAGGAATCTGTACTTCCGCACCATATTTTCACGTAACAGGAAAAAAATTAAAATCTTTTTTAGTTTCTTCATCAACGGCAATACCAATTCTATTGGGATTTTTATTCGCCAACCAACTCTACAAATATATATCCAACACAATGATTGGATTTATAGTGGGCGCAACTGCAGGTTTAATGATTTACATCACCGCGGACGAAATCATCCCCGCATCATGCCGCAGAACAACCGACCACAAAACAATATTCTCTTTAATAATAGGAATTCTATTTGTAATCTTACTCGGATTAATATAATATTATCTTTCTTACTTTTTATCCAAAAAAACCAGCAAGGATTCCGATTGAGGTAGAAGCACCCCAACCACATATTTTTAAACTACAGACGACACATCAATTTATGTTCAAATTCCTTAAAGAAAAGATACACGACTGGAAAGAAAAGCTAAAAGAAGAATTCACAGAAGAGGTGAAACAAGTTAAGGAAAAAACAACTAAGATAAAATCACCTAAAAAAGAAAAACTCTCAAAAAAATCAAAAGAAACAACAGTTAAATCTAAAGCTACAAAAAAGACAGACAAGATAAAATTAATAGATGCTCCAACAAAATTTAATCCCGTAGATGGAACACTAAGTCTCGACCTAGAAAAAGTAGATGAAATTTCTAAAGTCAAACAAGAAGAGCATAGGGGATTTTTCTCAAAACTATTTTCAAAAGAAGACAAAACTGCAGAGTTAATTATTGAGGACATAAAAAAAGAAGGACGAGAAATAACAAGCCCCGAAGCCAGATTAGAATCTGAGTCGTCACTCGAAGAAACTAAATCAGAAGAAACACACGGATTTTTCGATAAATTCAAGAAAAAAGTTACAGAGGAAAGATTCGAAGAAATATTCCAAGAACTACAAATTATCATGCTCCAAAACAACGTTGCTTACGAAGTAGTCGAATACCTAAAACAAAGACTAAAGCACGACTTAGTCGGAAAAAATCTTTCAGAAGTAAATTTAGAAGAAAAGTTGAGAGATGCTATATCTGAAATTTTAATCAACCCACCAAGTCTAGTAAAAGAAATAAAAGAAAGCCTAAAGACTAAAAAACCATACGTCATCGCATTCGTCGGAATTAATGGCTCTGGAAAAACAACGTCTATCGCAAAAGTAGCTCATCTTCTAAAAAAAGAAAAGCTTTCAGTTTGTTTGGCCGCAGCCGATACTTTTAGAGCAGCCGCAATAGAACAACTAGAAATTCACGCCGATAGATTAAAAATTCCTATCATAAAAAAAGATTACAACTCCGACCCTGCCTCAGTCGGATTTGAAGCAATATCCTACGCAAAAAAACACGGAATAGATGTCGTATTGATTGACACAGCCGGAAGAATGAACACGAAAGAAAGTTTAATGAAAGAGATGGAAAAAATAATAAAGGTTTGTAACCCAGATAAAAAAATATTTTTAGGAGAAAGCATAACCGGCAATGATGCAACAGAACAAGCAAGGGCATTCAACCAACACATTTCAATCGATGGAATGATTTTAAGTAAAGCTGACATAGATGAAAAGGGCGGCACGGCGCTATCTGTTTCTTATATAACCAAAAAACCAATTTATTTTTTAGGAACTGGCCAAACCTACGACGACCTAGAAATTTTTGACAAAGACAAGATGATTAAAAGATTAGGATTGTAAATGGCAAGAACAAAAAGGCGAAATAGCGATTCAGAGGAAGACACGATAAGACAAGAGCTTGGGCCAGAGGTGCAAAAAACATGCCATACTTTTTTTAATAGATTGTGTGACCAATTGGGATTACAGGATGTAAGCCCCCCAAAAGTTTTATTCGAACCGAATGTAAAAACGCCATACGGGACAAGAGAAACTGACATTCCCACGTGCCACTCACAGGGAATCATAACAATAACTGAACCAAATATGTATTCGAAGGGAGCGTACGGAGAAGAAATATCTCATTATCTCAGAAACCAACTTAGGGGCAGTCCTTCTCGGAATCCAAATACGGAAGAATTCTATGGATTTCTCGGAAGAAGACTTTTGGCACCCAAAGAAACACACGAACCTCCATTTAAATCAGATCAGGAATATCGACAATATATTTTAAAAATTAATGCAATGATTAAGTCTGAAAAAGATAATGCTAGAATTGCTAAATTAAAAAGAAGAAGAAAAGATGCCCAAGATCACTACGAAGGATATAATTATGCAGCCAAGATTGACCCATCTAAAATAAAAAATTGGAAAGATTTTTTTTCAATGCCAGAAGAGGAAGTGCACAGAAGATTTTTTAGGGAAGACCCTGACTATCCAGAAGAAAGAAAAGAACAAGGAGAGCTGGAATCTAAACTACCAATAATATTAATCTCTCTTTCCATATTATCAATTCTTTACTCTGTTGCAAACACCGAACTAACTGGCCTAACAATCGCAATTCCGACAAAAACGAACTTTACCGCTGGAGTAATTTTGCTTGCATTTCTATTGCTTGGATTAATAATCCTATCCCACAAATTAATACAAAAAATTACAAGAAAAACGTTTAAATACCCGTTGTGCGACCCACAATTAGAATGAAAACACCAAAACCACTAACAATATTGGCAGAAGAAGGAATACTAACGGTTGAAACCATTAGGGGACTTAAAAACGCATGGATTCAAGACGTGGACGCCCTTTATTCACTAGTCAGAGCTACTCAATCCTCGGATGTTTTAAGTACAAAAAGAGCACTAGTAACCGTACTTGGAATTCAAGAAGCAACAATTGGAGAATTCATGAAACGAATTGAACCATACACTTCAGAAGAAACAATCAACGCAAAACAACCACCCAAATATCCACTTGGATATAAATTCAACTAATTCTAAAAACAAACAAAATTAAAAGATTAGGATTGTAATTCAACTACTTCTACTACCAAGCGGATAAAAATCTGCTATTTGTCTATCCAGTTCTTTTCTAAATGCTGGATCACGCAAACCGATTTCATACCTCGCCATCATCTCAACTTGCCCCAAAAGAAAAGCCTCAACTCCGTCGGCAAAGGCAGTCTCGCTCAAGCCAAAATCATCCTCTTCTAATGAATCAACCATGAATTATTAAAGAAATCACACTTTTTATACTTTATCAAAATCCCAAAACCTTAAAACCTTCAAATTCTACCCCATTTTATGCTAGAAAAACTATCCGAAACGCTAACAAAAGGAATTAAAAAAATATCCAGTGCGATATTTGTAGACAAGAAACTAATAGACGAAGTCATAAAAGATCTTCAAAGATCACTTATCGAAGCAGATGTTAATGTAGAATTAGTTTTCCAACTCTCCCAAAAAATTAGAGAAATAGCTATTGACGAAAACATTAAAGGAATAGAAAAAAAAGAGCAACTAGTAAAACTCATTCACGACCAAATAGCACTTTTAATTGGAAAAGGAAAAGAATTGAAGATAGAAAAGAAAACGAAAATTCTTCTTCTGGGTTTATACGGCTCCGGTAAAACCACAACAATCTCAAAGCTCGCATTTTATTACGCCAAAAGAGGAAAAAAAGTTTGTGCGTTGGGATTAGACACTCAAAGACCTGCCGCTATGACTCAACTAGAAACAATGTGTAAAAAGGCAAACGTTCCGGCTTTCATTGATACTGAAGAAAAAGACCCTGGAAAAATAATTAAAAAATACGAGAAAGAATTAGAAGATTATGACATCGTTTTCATAGACACGGCCGGCAGAGACGGACTAAATAAAGATTTAATTACGGAAATAAAATCAATCGAAAAAAAACTAAAACCGACTTACAGAATTTTAGTTATCCCTGCAGATATTGGTCAAACCGCAAAAACTCAAGCCCAAGAATTTCAAAAAGCACTTTCTATTGACGGAGTTATTATAACTAGAATGGACGGAACTGCAAAGGCTGGCGGAGCAATAACTGCCTGCGCTGAAACAAACGCCCCGGTTTTCTTTATTGGAACGGGAGAAAAAATACACGAATTCGAAATTTTTAATCCAACATCTTTTATTTCAAGATTGTTGGGCATGGGCGACTTAGAAGGATTACTTGAAAAAGTTCGTTCTGCAGTTGACGAAAAACAACAAGAAAAAATAGAACAAAGACTCAAGGAAGGAAAATTCACACTTCACGACTTATATTCTCAACTAGAATCCATGAGTCAAATTGGAAGTTTCGATAAGTTAATGGGAATGATTCCAGGATTTGGAAACGCAGCTGCAAAAGTTCCAAAAGAAGCGATGCAAAAACAAGAAGAAAAAATGAAACGTTGGAAATATGCAATTCAATCAATGACAAAAGAAGAAGTTGAAAATCCAGAATTATTCGACAAACAAACCTCAAGAATCCAGAGAGTCTCAAGAGGATCTGGCACAACAACTTCCGAAATTAGAGAACTTTTGAAACAATACAAAATGATTAATGATTTAATGAAATCTCAATCTTCCATGCAAGGATTGCAAGAGGGAAAGATAGACAAAAAAACCATGATGAAAATGGCTAGGCAGTTTAAAGGGAAGATGAAATTTTAAAAAAATTCTACTTAATTACTCATGGCATTTAACTAAACCAATAAATCCATCTTCCAAACCATTACATATCTTTAAAAAATAGAATTTGATTAAATCCAAATGGTAGACGTTTCATCCGCACTAACAACAACTATGATAGGTATGCTTGGAGTAGTATTTGGAGCTATTTTGAGCAACTACGTAAACAGCAGAATCGCTTCTAAAAATTCCAGAAGAGAAATAATATTCAGAAAAAAAATGGACTATTTCGAAAGCATCGTACAGTGCATAGAAAAAAACACAAAATTATATCTTCAATCAATTAGAGAATTCGAAAAAAACCAAAACGCCAAAGTAGCTCACAAAATTGTCAAAAAACTAAAATCCAACAGGGGTAAATTCGATGCAAAAACTAGCCCAATCTATCTCGACACTAGACTATTCTCGAAAGACATAAAGAATTTCGTCAATCTAGAAAAAACAATTTTCCTCGCATTCGAAAATCTCTCAAAATCAAATTCAGACAAAGAATATATCATAAAAAGCCTAAAAACAAACATGAATTCCTTAACTCAATTAGGCAACAAAATAATCTCTAAAATGAGACTAGATATAATAAAAAAATAAAATCGCTTATATATTTACCCAAAATTATTCCTCATCATATCTCTATCCATCGAGTAACTAACAGCAGTAGTTGCAGAAATTTTTCCCGCTCTATATAACGTCATTAAAGAACTATCCATCTGAACCATTCCCTCAGTTGAACCAGACTGAATAGTAGACGGAATTTGAGACAATTTCCCAGTTCTGATTAAATTTTTTATTCCTGAAGTATTTCTCATAATTTCCATCGCCAACACACGTCCGCCCTTAACGCCGGGAACCAACTGCTGACACACGATATATTCTAAATTATCAGCCAACGCTCCCCTAACGTAATTTCCATCATTACCAGAAACAAAATCCAAACAACGAGTAATAGTCCCAGCCGAATCTTTAGTGTGCAAAGTTGAAAAAACTAAATGTCCAGTATCCGCCGCATTTACAACACCTTGCAACGTCTCGGAATCTCTCGTCTCTCCAACAACAATTACGTTCGGATCCTGTCTCATCGCCTGAGAAACTCCCTCTGAAAAACCTCTTATGTCTCTATATAATTCTCTCTATATAATTCTCTCTGTATAACGCTTGCCTTAATTCCATTGTGAACATATTCAATCGGATCTTCTAATGTAATAATTTTCCTAGCATAATTTCTATTTATATGCTGTATCAACGAAGCTAACGTAGTTGATTTTCCAGAACCAGTTACTCCAGTCACAAGAACCAAACCTCTTTGTAAAGAAACGATTTGCTTCCATATCTCATTTGGAAATCCTATTTCACTAATTTCCCTAATTCTATTTGGAATTACTCTTGCCGTAAAAAACGGTCCGTTCTTCGCGCTAGCGACATTAACTCTAAAATTTCTACCATTGTGCTCATAAGCAAAATCAACCGCAAAAGCCTGTTTATATCTGTCTTTTTGTTCGTCCGTCAGAATAGCGTTTACCATCCCCTCAACACGTTCCCTACTCAAAACATCACTATCCTCGGCTGACCCAAGTTGCCCATCAATTCTAAAAAGAGGATGTGCACCAGATTGAACATGTAAATCAGTCGCAAATCCGCCCTCAGTAGTCGCACTCAACAATTCCCTAAACTGGTCCAGATAATCATTTTGCTCTGCCATCCTAAACACCATAATTAAACATTTATAAATAAAATTATACTGCAGTATTTATGTCAAAGATAATAGCCCAAGGCGCAGAAGCGATAATAACTTTAGATAAAGATATCATAACAAAAAATCGTATTCCAAAATCTTATCGTCTAAAAGAACTCGACGAAAAAATACGAAGAAAGCGAACTGAAAAAGAAACAAAGATTTTGAAAAAAGCAAAGCTATTTGGAATAAACGTTCCAAACGTCCTTCATGAATTCACCGCACAAAACCAAGTAACAAAAGAATATTCTCTTCACGACCCATATAAAATAATAATCGAATACATCGACGGCGACAAACTATCTGATAAACTCAATTCCTACCCCGAAGAAAAACAATTTATGACAATGAAAACACTCGGTCAAGAAGTTTCAAAACTCCATCAAAACGATATAATTCACGGAGATCTAACGACTTCCAACACAATTTTAAAAGAAGATAAAGTTTTCATCATCGACTTCGGATTAGGTTTCATCTCAAAAAGAATCGAAGACAAAGCCGTAGATTTACATTTAATAAAACAAGCACTAGAAGCAAAACACTTCCAAAATTTTGAAAAACTTTTTGAAAACTTCAAAGAAGGATATGGAAATAATCCTGAATCAAAAAAAGTTTTTGAACAACTTAAAAAAGTAGAAGGACGAGGACGTTATAAACATTAATAATTAATAACCCACCAAAAATTTTCGCTCTTGAATAATTATAGCCCCACCCGGATTCGAACCGGGGTCACAGGCGTCAAAGGCCTGTATCCTTGACCACTAGACTATAGGGCTTTTAGGGAAACCGAAGTCCCCATGGTCCAGTCCCTAAACTAAACCGTTATTATTCACAAAATTTAAACGTTTTTAAGGGTTGTGTTTTACAATCATATGCCCTTCAGGTTTTTATCACTATAATGTTTCGCAACAACCCAACGAACCGGAAAATGAACATAATTTTCTCCTTGATAAATAATAATTTTTTCAACTCCCTCTGCAGAACCAATACATGCACCCGCCGAATCACCCCGATATGTATCAAATCTATCTCTAATCCCTATAGTACCGAAACCGGGGTGAAAATACTTTCTAAATCGTTTATTCAAATCTTCTTTCATAAAATCACGAGTGGAAATAAAGAAATTCAAATCCATCCTAGAAGAACCAATCACATCATACGCCAAAATACAAAATCCCTGCTCATTAACAAATCTGTCCGCCAAAGAAACACATCGCTTCAAGCTCATCGATACCTTAGCCATGCCCTTACAACTTAATTCCAGCATCCTTCACGTGCTCGTCATGCTGATCCATATCCCCACTCATTAAACAATCAAAACACGTATGAACAGTTCCATTTTTCTCTTTAATAAAGCCCGTTCCATGACACTTCGAACAACTCATATTTGCCATAATAAATATTATAATAAAGCATATTTAAGCATATATGTAAGCGAGTGTATATTTGAAAACCGAATAAAAAACAGAAAAACAAATCTTTAAAAAGCAAGAAAAACACCTCAAACTATGGCAAAAAAAACATTGGAACAAAAATATCCGAAACCAGCTTGGCTTAAAATATCCGAAGATGAGTTAAAAAAAATCATCACAACACTTGCAGAAAAATATCAACCAGCACAAATCGGTTTAATACTTAGAGATCAATATGGAATTCCAACAACAAAAGTTTACGGAAAAAAGATCTCAGCATACTTAAAAGAAATGGGTAAAAACGACTTCTTTGAAGTGAAAAACGTTGAGAAGAAAGTTAGCGATTTGAGAGACCATATGAAAGCAAATATAACTGATAAAAAGGCAAAGCATAAATTCCAAAAAGCAAACTCTAGACTTAACGCTTTAAGAAAATATTTCTCAAAAAGAAAGAAAAACTAATTTATTCTTTAATTTTAAAATAGTACAACAAACCTTAAAAAGAGATTTAATTTGATTTCTTCGTTCAGATAAAAAGAGTGATAAAATGATTAATTCGATGTCTATTTTAGCAAAGGAATTCCTAGAAATAGCTGGAAACAAACCAGTTAGACTAATATCTCACTATGATACTGACGGAATAACTTCCGCAGCCATAATGACTAAAACACTGAAAAGACTACAAAAAAATTTCAGTCTAAGAATCGTCAAGGGAATAGATAAAAATATTCTCTCGGAAGAACTAAAGAGAAACAAGAAAGAAATAATATTTTTCGTAGACCTTGCTTCAAATAGCCTAGACTCATTTCAAAATTTAGAAAATCCCATATTTATTCTAGATCACCACGAAATAGATAAATCAAAATTGAATAACAAGATAAAAATAGTTAACCCACACTTATTTTCAGAAGAAGAAATATGCAGTGCTGGACTATCTTATTTATTCTCTAAAGCAATTTCAGAAAAAAATCAAGACCTCTCTGCGTTAGCCATAATTGGAATGATTGGAGACAGACACGAAACACATCTTAGTAAAATATATCAACAAATCATAAATGATACTGATGGATTAGAAATTAGAAAATCACTCCTAATATTTTCTGCAACACGTCCGCTAAGAAAATCACTTGAATATTCCACAAATTTCCTTATACCCGGAGTTACTGGCTCCTCACAAGGCGTCCAAGAACTCTTGAGAGAAAATCAAATTTCAAGCGAAAAAACACTTTGCGAATTAACAGAAGAAGAGGTATCAAAACTTGTCACATCAATACTGGTTCGCATGGCATCGAAAGGAGATAAAACTGAAATCATCGGAAACATATATTTAATGAAATTTTTTAACAGAAAGGAAGACGTCCGAGAACTTTCAGTTTTGATAAACGCGTGCTCCAGACTCGGTAGCCCGGATATAGCACTATCGTTTTGTCTTCAATGCGAAAGAGCAAAAGACCAAGCTCAAGATATTTATCTTCAATATAAACAAGAATTAATTGAAGCATTAAAAAACGCAAGTAAAATAGAAAAGATAAGCGGAAACGGATTCACAATCTTAAACGCAAGAGATTTAATTAAAGACACAATTATTGGCACAATAACGTCCATATTATCTTCCTCCCTAGACTATCAATCTGGAACTGTTCTCATCGGCATGGCATACAATCAAGATAAAATAAAGATATCTGCGAGAATTGCTGGAAGAGACGGGAAAAACCTGAAAGAAATATTAGAAAAAACCATCAAACTCGTAGATCTTGAGGCAGAAGTTGGTGGACACCAAAAAGCCGCTGGATGCTTAATTAAAAAAGAAGACGAGCAAAAATTTATTGATGAAATCCAAAAAATTCTCGGAGTAGAAGTTGTAAAAATCTAACTCATCCCACTAAAAACTTCTTGCTCAGGATAAACAGTAATTCACTTAATAAAAACCATAATGTCTTTTATTCCTATGATTTTTTTCAATTCTCCTTACCCAAAAATACTCTTCTATCCTATTTCTGTTTTTTTTCCAAACAAAAAACAAAATAATTAACAAAACTAAGACAATAGCTACAATTGCTCTCCAATAAGAATGTTTTATTTCTTTTTCAAAAAAGTTTGCAACAATATTTTTTTCTTCTACAATCTGCTTACTATCTGTTTTTATTTCTTGTATAAACACCATTGCCTGTCTTGATGTAGAATTCATTCCATCATATCTTGCTCTAATATCATTTACAGAATCATTATTCAAATCAAACTCATATAAAACTCCCTTCTGTAAATAAGCAATAATAGGATTTGATTGTATCAAAACCTTCGCGTGAGTTGCATTAAATGTATTCAATGTCAAAGTATGATTTGTAAAATTAACAACAAATTTAATCTTATCGTTATATCTCAAATTAAAACTATTTCCAGATAAAGGCAAATTAACGTCGGAGAAATAAGTTTGGGGAGAATAACTTGAAGAAGTCGTAGTTGTTGTTTGATTCTCTTCAATAGTTGTTGCTGCTTCAACAGTCAAACTTCTTGTTTTAGATGTCTTGATTAACCCTGTATTATCTTTACATTGGATATTCCAAGTGTAATTGCCATTGGATAAATTTAAAGATAAAATATTATTCTGTTCTTTAACAATAGATGTTGAAGAATTCTTATATTGTCTTGTATAAAGCGCCAATACTTCGCTAGCAGAAAGAGAACGATTCCAGATTGCAAGTTCATCCAAATAACCCTCGATGTTTTCACTTGATGCAAAAGGTATATCTCCACCTATTGCTCTAAACGCATTATTGATTACTAGGGGCTCTGCACTACTCAGGGTAAAGCTCCCGTCACTAACACCATTTACATAGAATGATACAATATTATTTTGTCTAACTGCCACAACATTATACCATTTATTTAGCGAAAGTATACCTCCTCCAGATCCGCTCCCTATAGAATTAGTATAAAAGTCAACATGCCTACTATTTATAGAAAAAAGGAATTCATCGCCACCACTACCAAAAGCAAGAATAGAGTCATAGCCATCATTGTTATTAAGTTTAACCCAAGCAGAAAGAGTAAAATTACCTATTGAGGTAAAAACAGCATTATCTGGCAAGATAATATTCTGTGTACCATTTAAATAATAGGATGCATTTCCAAATTTATATGATGTATAATTAAATTCTCCGCCATTTGCAGTACCATCATTTCCATTTCCAGAAGAGTCTACTAAATTATCATTCAAATGCCACAAGGCTAGTAAATCACTTTCATTAGATTCAATTTCAGATGTTCTTGAGCTATCTACCGTTAAGTTACAATATTCAATTTCTTGCTCATCTAAAATCATTGTCGTATTAAATACAAAAGAAACAGGACTTGAACTTGCAGAATTATTTGAAGGTGAAACAATATTTACTCTTAAGGATGGTACTCCATTAGATTGCCATTTTAAAATAGGATAATCTCTACCATCATAAGCATCGCTCCAAACATTAGTGAAATCCCAAACATCTCCATTTTCACCAGCAGTATAAACTCCATGACTAGTATCATAAAATGCAACAGCAGAACTTTCATTGTAACTAATGAACTCTACAGGGCTATCAACACCCAAATCGTATCCAATAGCAACCGAAGCAGAATCTGTAGTAACCCATCCACAATTAATATAATCATTAGGACTACTTCCTATAAACCCTCCAGCAGTCTCTATATTTTCAGAAGTCAAACTTCCGGCAGCATATGAAGAATAAATAGAATCGCCTGCATTTATTCCAGCGAAACCACCTATGGATGCTCCTTCTGAATTAACATCTCCTACCGAATAACAATTATATATATCGCCTGGATTTTGTCCAACAAATCCGCCAACATAGTTGGAGATATATCTATCAGAAACATCACCTCTTGTATAAGAATTATTAATAAATGAACCCAATCCATTAAATCCTATAAATCCGCCCACACTACTTCCTGCTGACTCTGTCCTAACATTTCCCAGGGCGTAAGAACTTTCTACAAATCCATAATTTACTCCTATAAATCCACC
>CAZNOS010000002.1:0-46894 GCA_964574775.1 Candidatus Woesearchaeota archaeon
TTATTCCGCCAGAAGCAAGAGTTGTTTCGATTGAAGATACTCGTGAATTGAATTTGGCGAGAGAGAACTGGTTGCCGTCTGTCGTTAGAGCTGGAATTACAAGTGGCGGAATTGGCGAGGTTGATATGTTTAGTTTACTTAGGGCATCTTTTAGACAGATTCCAGATTATGTAATTGTGGGCGAAGTTAGAGGTCAGGAAGCGGCGGTTTTATTTCAAGGTATGGCTTCGGGTCACGCTTCTATGGCGACTATTCACGCGGATTCTGTAGAAACCGTTATTAGAAGATTAGAAACGCCACCAATTGAACTTTCTCCGTCTCTGGTTAACGAATTAGATGCAGTAGCGATTATGACGCATGCGGTTATTGGTGGAAGGGAAACAAGAAAACTTAGAGAAATTGTAGAGGTAATTAATGTTACTCCAGAAGGTATTGCGCAAACTAATACACCATTTATGTGGGATCCAGCAAAAGATAAATTTTATTTTAAAAAAGATAGTCGTGTTTTTGAAAAAATACAAAAAAAGTTTGGAATTTCTACTGAACAGTTGTTTATTGATTTTGAAAAAAGAGTTAAATTGATTTACGAATTGTATAAAAGACAGTTTAATGATTTCGAGTTGTTGCAAAGATTGATTAATGATTTTTATAAAAATCCAGAGGCGATATATGCTAAATTTGGAATACAGTGAAATTTATACAAAATAACATTTATTAACCATAAAACATTCAATATTCTATGAGGGATTTAGAGGTTTTGCAGTATTATCTTGCTTCGATAGAAGGGGCTTGTAATAAACTAGAAAAAGCAGTTAATGTAAATAATGTTGATGATGCTAATAAATTGAAAAAAATTATTGCAGACATTTCTGGTAAAATTTCGGAGGAGTTATCATGAGTCTGAATGATTTAAAGAGTAACATATCGGAGCTAAAAAAAATATTGGCTGACTTAAAGGAATTGGAAGATCGGGCTAGATATGCAGACGATAAAAGAAGAAGGGTTTTTTCTTCTGCCATGACGCCGATGATAGAGAGACTAAAAATTCTTAATAATGCAATTCCAAATTCATTAAACGATATTTCGGCTGTTAGAAAATTATCTGTGAATAGTGAAATTATTTCTCAAAGAAGAAGTGTTTCTAATTTTAAGTATATTTCTGATTCGGGGCAACAAAAAATGATTGCTTTAAATAAGGAAGATAGGGAAAAATATTTGAAAGAGTTGAGTTTATCTGAATCGCGTTTAAAGAAAATAAATGATAATTCGGGTTCTCGTGATGTTATTCGTCCGAGCGTGATTGCTAAAATTTCTAATAAGATTTTTGGCGGTATTGCTGAAAAAATTGGTAATATGACTGGCGATTTAAAACGGGATTTAAAGGAATCTAACTCTAGATTTTTAGTTTCTACATATGTGGCGATAGGTTTGTTTGCTTCTGTGAGTGTTCTGGTTTTGTCTATTCTGCTTTTTGTTATACTTATGTTTATGGGCCTTGATGTTGCAATTTTCTTTTGGACGCCACCATTTATAGCATTCGTGACAGCAGTGGTTTTTTACACGTATCCAGCTATTAGAAAATCTTCTCTAAACGCAGAAATTTCTAATGAACTTCCATTTGCTTCTATTTATATGTCGGCGGTTGCGGGTTCTAATATGGAGCCTACAAAGATTTTCAAAATAATTGCCGATTCCCCCGAGTATAAACATATTGGAGTTGAAATGAGAAAGATAATAAATCAGATTGAGGTGTATGGATATGATTTGGTAAACGCTTTAAGAAACGTTGCGAAAGCTACAATTAATAAAAAACTTGCTGAACTTTTGAATGGTATGGCAACAAACATTTCTTCTGGTTCTTCATTAAAAAACTATTTAGAAAAGAAATCGCAAAATCTTTTAGACGATTATAAGCTCGAGAGAAGTAAATATAACGAAGTTGCTTCTACATTCATGGATGTTTATATTAGCGTTTTAATTACTGCGCCGTTAATTTTAGTTATGTTGATTGTTATTATGAGTTTAACTAATTTGAAGTTTGGAAGTATGTCAACAGATTCGATGCTGACCCTTTCTATTGTATTGGTATCTATAGTTAATGTTATATTTTTAGTATTCATACAAATAAAACAACCTAAGGTATAAAAAATGAAATTGGACAAAAACAGATTAATCGGATTGTTGGGAGGAGTAGTATTAATTGCATTAGATTTTATATTTTTAAGAAGCAAACCTAATTTAATGTATTTCTTAGCGGTTTTGATTGTTCTTGTCGCATTAATTCCGTTTGTGATTACGGTCGCGTTTGAATCTAAAAAACAAAAAGAAAAGGAATCGAAATTCTTGGAATTTGCTAGAGATTTAGTGGAGAATGTTAGGTCTGGAACTCCGATAAGTAAGGCCATTATGAATTTGAAGGCGAGAGATTATGGTTCGCTAACTCCACATGTTCAGAAATTAATTAATCAACTTAATTTAGGAATTCCACTAACAACCGGACTGGTTAATTTTGCACAGGATACGAAGAGTAGGGTTATTTCTAGGGCGGTTGGTTTAATTGCAGAGGCCGAAAGATCTGGTGGAGAGATTGAGGGTATTTTAAATTCAGTCGCAGAATCTATAAATCAAATAGAAAATCTGAAAAAACAACAGAAGTCTTCCGTGTATAGCTTGGTTGTTCAGGGTTATATTATATTTTTCGTATTTATTATAATCGTTTTGGTTTTACAATATTATATTTTGCCGATGACAACTGATGTCGGCACCAGTACCAGTTTCACTGATTTAAATTCAGATATTAAAGCAAATGTCGATCCTAAAGATTTTGGAAGTTCTTTGTTGTGGCTTTTAGTAGTTCAATCTTTTTTTGCTGGACTCGTTATTGGGAAAATTTCGGAGGGCAATATTAAGGATGGCATTAAACATTCGTTTATACTTGTAAGTATTACGCTCTTAATCAGTCTTGGGGCTAAAGTCTTCCTGGCGTGATGTTGTATAGTGGGCCACCTTTATATTTAAAAAGTCTGGAGATTATGATATTTTATGTTTATGCAATATAGAAAAAATAAGAGAGGATGGATTAGAATTACTGAGGCTGTGGTGGCTATTTTAATTATGGCTAGTGTTTTAATTGTTCTTTACGCTAATAAAACTCCACAGGTTAGTTTTTCTTCTTATGTGGGTGATTTGCAGTTAAGAATTTTGGGAGATGTTGCAGATAATCCAACGCTGAGAAATGAGGTGCTAAGGTCACCTGAGGTCGTTGTAAATGGACCATTATTTTTATTTATTAACAATAGTATTCCGCTGAATTTTAATTTCGCGATTAGGGTGTGTAATTTATCTAATAATGCGTGCTTGCTTGGGCAATCTCTGGAGCAAGAAGTTTTCGTTGAAGACAGAATCATTAGCAGTAATTTGACAACTTATTCTCCGAAAATGCTTCGATTATTTATGTGGGAAAAGCTGAGATAGTTGTAAATCTTTAAAAAGAAGTTAATCTTTTGGGTTGAATGAATTGGTTTATTATTGCTATTCTCGCCCCGTTATTTTGGGCAGTTTCTAATTTCATTGATAAATTTTTGATTTCTAAATATTTTAAATCGGATACTGGCACATTGGTTATGTATTCTTCTCTTATTGGTCTTCCTATAGCGATATTAATCGCTATTTTCAAGCCAGAAGTTCTATACTTGAATTTAATTACGGCTATTCTTGTGATTTTTAATAGTTTCCTGTTCTTACTTTATCTCTTTCCCTATTTCAAAGCATTGAGTAAAGCAGATGCATCAATTGTTGTACCATTGTTTCAGATGATTCCAGTTTTTTCATATTTCATGGCGTTTTTTCTTTTGGGCGAATCTCTTTCATTAATTCAGATTATTGGTTCGCTGATAATTATTCTTGGCTCTATTGGAATATCGCTTAAAATTGACGGTAAAAGAACACGCCTGAAAAAAGATGTTTTATTTTTAATATTGTTGGCGTCATTTTTGGTCGCTCTGAATTCTTTATTCTTTAAGTTTTTTGCAATCGATGTTAGTTTCTGGGTGGTTAGTTTTTGGCAATATTTAGGATTCTTTATCTTTGGATTGATTTTATTTGTTTTTGTAAAATCTTATAGAAAAAACTTCTTATCGTCTTTCGAAAGAAATAGTGTTTCTATAATTCGTTTGAATATTGTGAATGAAGTTTTTAACATTTCGGCATTGATTATACTTTCCTTTGCCACTTTGCTTGCGCCATTGACTCTTGTTTGGGTTATTAATGGGTTCCAACCTATTTTTGCATTTTCGATTGGCATCGTACTGAGTTTAATTTATCCACATCTGATTAAGGAAAATTTGGATAAAAAAGTAATTATTCAGAAAATATTTTTTATATTAATGATTTTAGCAGGCGCATATTTGTTGAATTTGTGATTTTTTTGCTTTAAAAAAGAAAAATTTCTTACATAGCGTGTGTCAGCTTCGGGTGTCTTAATAAAACATGATAGCTTCGCAGAAATAAAAGAAATACCCTGGTCTTTCTCCGCTTTGCTCAGAAAGTTTATTAAACTGGGTTTCTATAAAATATTATGCCATTTGATGTTATTATAGGAAGAAACGAGAGTGATAAAAAACTTTTTGGAAAGAGAGGATTGATTTTTTTAGGTAAGAGTTTTGTAACCATGGGGCAATATACTTCACTTTCGAATCCGATTTATATGGATGTTGCGCGGAGCCACGTTGTTTTGATTGCGGGTAAAAGAGGAAGTGGTAAATCTTATACTCTTGGTGGGATGGCGGAGGCGATTTCTACCTTGGATTATGAAGAGGCGCAAAATATTTCATCTTTAATATTCGATACGATGGGAATCTTCTGGACTATGAAATTTAAAAATCATAAAGATAAGGCTTTGTTAGATGAATGGAATCTTGAGGCGAAAAATATTCCGCTGAAGGTTTTTGTTCCGTTTGGATATTTTAATGATTTTCATGATAAGGGAATCCCCGTTGATTCTGAGTTTGCGATAAAGATTTCGGATTTGGATGCGGATGATTGGGTTTCTTTGTTTGAATTAAAATTTACACAACCTGAGGCGGTTTTATTAGAGAGTGCGATTTTCGAATTAAAAAAAAGAGAAAGTTTTGGTTTTGAAGATATTCGAAAGATGATTGGTGTGGCTCAGGATGTTTCGCAAGATGTAAAGAATGCTACGGTTTCATTGTTTGATGCGGCCGAGAGCTGGAAAGTTTTTGACGAGAAGATAGGAACCCCGATAAGAGAATTGGTTAAGGGCGGACAGACTACTGTTGTCGATTTGTCGATGTATGCTTCGTCTGGAAGTTTTAATGTACGTGGTTTGATTATTGGTTTAGTTTCTAAGAAATTGTTTAAGGAAAGAATGTCGGAAAGAAGAAACGAGGAAATTCAATCTGTTCAGAGAGGTTATGATTATATGTCTATCACACTCAAAAGAGAGATGCCGCTCGTTTGGATATTTATCGATGAGGCGCACGAATTTTTGCCGAAAGAAACTGAAAAGAAAACTCCGGCTTCTGACGCGTTGATACAATTACTTCGTGAGGGTAGACAGCCGGGAATTTCAATGGTTATGGCGACGCAACAGCCTGGGAAGATTCATACTGACGCGATGACGCAATCAGATATTGTTATTTCACATAGAGTTACTGCGGAACAAGATATTAATTCGTTGAATCAAATTATGCAAACGTATTTGTATGAAGGAATTAAAGAGAAAATGAATAATTTACCGAGACTAAAGGGTTCGGCGATTTTGTTAGATGATAATTCTGAAAGAATCTATCCGATTAGAGTTAGGCCTAGATTTACATGGCATGGCGGTGAGGCACCTACAGCTATAAAGATGGAGAAGGAAGAATAAATTACTACCATAATCCTTTTAAATTAATATTATTTTTTTTTAAAATGGAAGATTTCAGAAGCGGATGGATGGTTACCTCTAAGTTAATTGAATATTTGGAAAAATCTGGAGAGAGAATTATGTGGCATAGAACTTGTTCTGATCGCGTACGGCTTTATGGTGAAAAAGAGTGTGGTTCAAAGAAAGATACAGCCTTTTCATCTACATCATATACTGCATATTTACAAAATGGGAATATTAGTCTTTGGAATTCCGTGTATTGGCGTGATTCTTGGAATAGCTTTTCTTTAGTATTTAAAAGATGGCAAGATATAGATATTGTGCCTTCTCCAGACTTAATGACTGCTCATACTTCAAGTCCAAATACGCCGTTGCCGTCTTTTCATATTAGGTATGGTTGTGATGCTCTTTATGAAGAAGCAGATGCCGCCTTTATTGATTTTATAGAGAATGGTGAGAGGCTAATTCCTTTCTGGGATAATATTGGACAGGAGTCGATTGATAAATACAAGCAACTTCTTGATCAGCTTAGAGAACATAAGGATGAGAGAATTAATGGTGTTAGTTAATTATGTAAACTTTTATAAACTTCAATATCTTATATTTTTTATGCAAAAAACTAGTGCGATTCAAAATATGAATTTTGCTAGCTTTGCTTATTTCTTTTATTGGTAAATCTGGTTTTAGAGACTGGGTTTGCAGAATATAATTTTACTTATTAATATGCGATTCGGTTTCTTGGCTGATTTTCTATAGAAGAATCTCCGCGGGAGTCAGCCTGCGGGCAGAAACTAAACTAAATGGAGAAAAAATGTACAAAGACAGAAGGGCAGAAGCGAGAGAAAGGGCTAAGGAAGCTTTGGGTTTCCCAGGATATTTGCTCTATGGTAAAGAGATTATACCCGATGTCGCGGGCAAAATTCCAACCACAGTTGGTTATTTACTAGATGGTGGAGTTGTTCCAAGGGCGTCGATTTATAGGGAAGAGCAGTTACAAATAAGAGAGTTTGAAACACGAGCTAAGGAAAGCGGTTTGCCGATTTTAGTAGAGGCTTAATTATATTTTTTATTTTGAAAAGAATAACTTGGGCACTTTTCGTTTTAATTAGTTTCTAGCTAGAATTAGCCAAATAAGTTCTTAAACCAGTTAAGAATTTTTTGTATAAACCCTTCATCAATGCATTTTCCAGAAACACAAACATTTGAAGAACATTCAAAATTATTTTCACAAATTGAATCTGGTTGTCTTTGAGAAATAAATGTTTCTTCTTCGATACTACAATATTTCCCACCTTTTCTATAAGTAAATGGATAACATTTATTATCTATTTCACAACCCTTGCATACATATGTAATATTTCTAACAAAATCATTTCTTGGCAACTTAATTGGAGCCTGTTCGGGATCAATCTCTTCTTGTGTTCCTTCACATTTATCGTTTCGACAACCAAATTCACATTTTAATTGATAAGACATTATATATCCCTCTGTCGAACAATAGTGTTCTATTAACATCTCTTCATCGAGACAACTATCTTTTCCGCCAGTTCTTATTCTTAAATCTTTGTCTGGATCATCGGCAGAAGAATAACTTCTGAACCCAAATGTGTGAGCAGAGACATGGGGTCTTTTGCCCCCGTCAGGATCATCACAAAGTTCTTTAATAGAACTGAGCTTATAATCATAACAATTCTCGGTTTTTTGATCCCAATACTTATTTGGATTATTTAAACAAGATTCCATAGATTCTCTAATACACGCACCGTCCTCGCAACCATTTGAACATTTATAAGACTGATATTGTTTAGCTATATTTCCTTCACAATATTGTTCTTGAACACTATCTCCGATGCAATAATCTCTCCAGATATCTTCTCCAGATTTAGTATTCCCTTTAGTATAAAAATCCAATCCATCATCAGAATCCGTACAAGTTGGAGTATTCTGTTGAGTCTGGTTTTGTGCCATCCTAAGACAAACACCATCAACACAGCCATCTGAACAATTGTAAAAAATAGTACATAAACCATGATTACAGGAAGAATCACAATATCCCTCTAGCAATGTATTTGAATCAAAACATGCATCTTCGCCTCCGCTACCCTGCGAATTTGTGAAGTATCCCTTTTTGAAATAATCTTTTCCGCCATCTGAATCTGTACAAGTCACGCTGTTTTGTTGAGTTTGATTTGTTTGATTGTTTTGTTGAGTTTGATTTGTTTGATTGTTTTGTTGAGTTTGATTTATGTTGATACATGCCCCATTGATGCAATGATCTGAACAGTAAACCGGACCCGTATAAACCAAATTCCCTTCGCAGTGAGATTCATATATAATACATTTGTATTCTCCAAAACTAGAATAACAACTATCAACGCTTACATTTAGGGATTTGTCAAAACAATAATCCTCTACAGAAATAAATTCTGTTGGATTGAAATAATTAAAACCTTCCGTTATTCCCTTTACATAAAATCTTTCATTTGGGGCATATCTGGAGTCAGAATCTGTACAATTCTGCGCAGAAATAAAACTTGCTAAAATACAAACTAGTAAAAATGATAAAATTATTTTTACTTTCATCTTAAAAATAATATGATGTTCTCATTTAAAAGGCTTTCGTTCGTCGTTAAAAAATGTTCCATAGTTAGTAAAATTCTGAAACAAAGTTTCAGTAATCTTTCGGATTTACTCTTTTAATCAAAACCCAATCATCCCTTAACTACGCCTATCGGTCGTAATTTCGCAACCAATTTAGCAAGTCCGACTTTGTCAGAAACTTCAACGACTTCGTCAATATCTTTGTAAACTTCTGGAGCTTCTTCGACAATTCCCTTTTTACTTCCAGCTTCAAGTGTAATTCCTTTTTCTTTTAGGGATTTTTCTACAGATTCGGCTGTGATGTTTCTCCATGCTGCGGTTCGACTAGAAACTCTTCCTGCGCCGTGAGCGGTTGATGCGAATGAGAGCTCTTCGGATTCCTTAGTTCCAACTAATACGTAGCTTGCAGTTCCCATACTTCCAGGAATTAAAACTGGCTGTCCGGTTTTTTGATATTTTTTAGGGAGCTCCTTTCTTCCCGGTCCGAAAGAACGAGTTGCACCCTTTCTCATAATCAAGATATTTTTATCTTTTCCATCAATTTTATGTTCTTCAATTTTCGCGATGTTGTGGCAGACGTCGTATAAAACTTCGGATTGAAATTTTGGGAATATTTTTTTGAATGCTTCTCTAATTGAGTTAGTAATTAGTTGTTTGTTTGCGAAACCAAAATTCGCCGCACATGCCATAGCAGAAAGATATTTTTGTCCGAGTTCTGATTTGATTGGTGCGTTTACTAGTTCTCTGTCGTATTCTGGGTACCCATATTCTTTTTCCATGAGCTGGATGTAATCGGAGGCGACTTGGTGTCCTAATCCACGAGAACCACAGTGAATCATAATCGTGATTTGATCCTTTTCTAATCCGAATTCTTTTGCGATTTTGTCGTTTAAGATTTTATCAACGACCTGAAGTTCTACAAAATGATTTCCTGCACCGAGTGTTCCAAGTTGTGGCATTCCTCTACCCTTTGCTTTTTGAGAAACATCTTTTGGGTTTGCGTTTGGCAAACATCCGCCGTCTTCTGTGAATTTTGCATCGTCTTTTGTTGCGTAACCTTTCTCTATGCACCAGTTAATTCCTTTCGCCAAGACTTCATCTAGTTCTTTTACTGTCAGATTTAGACTTGATTTACTTCCTACTCCGTTTGGCGTTGCCTTGAAAAGTTCGTGAGTTAATAATTTTTCTTTTCCTTTAATGTCGTCTAGCGTCAGATTTGTTTTAAGAATACGGACGCTGCAGTTAGAAACAACGAGTCCATTTGCGATAAAATTATGATTTGTATTATTAATTGTAAAGTCATAAACCAAATCGTTATGTATAATTTCTTCTTTATTTTCAATCGTGTCCCACACGAATCCTTGTTCGCCATAGCAATTCTTTACTACAAACTCATTAAATGTTGGAAAACAAAAAGCGATTCTGCTTCCCGTTTGACCATAATTGCTATAGTAGATGGCCTTATCTATAAAATATTTATTTGAATATTCTGAGGATAAGGAGTTAATTATTACAGATTTGCCAATACCATTTAATTTCATATCTCTAGCTTTAATCATAGTTTCTTCTCTAAATTTTATAACTTTTTCTTTTAATTTTAACCACACAATTGCGGCGTTTGCTAATTTTCTTTTTTTGATGTTGTAGTCATAATTTATCTCTGAAAAGAATCTGATTAAGTTTTCAGAATCAGAGTATATCATTAATCTTGTTCTAAATGAAGTGGTGCTATTTATTTCATTAACATCGTTTTTAATCAATACATTCCTGACTCCAAAATTATTCAGTATTGTGGAGATTTTATTGACGAAGTTAATCCCGTGCAGAGAGTTTCTTTTGTTTATAGAAAAAACTAGACCATAAAGATTAAATGAATGTCCACTCATTGTCTTCGGAGAGCTCATTTCTGCGCCAAATAAACTTGCTAAAAATAATCTTTGGTGCCATCTTGGAGAATTAAGTATCCAATCTGGTAAATCGTAATCTTTTTCGGCTTTATTTCCTTCGGGGGTTCCTAGCAAATAAAATAGGGTAGCTAATGCTGAAGAGCCATTATGTAATGAGTGCTCTATTCTGGAAAATTCGTATTTTTTGTATTGTGTTGTAATTTTATGGTTTCTTTTTCTGGAAAAAAGATGACTTTTAAATCCTATTTTATCTAAATCTTCTTTAATTAGGGTCAAATCTTCTGTATCGCCATAAAAACTTGTTTGAGTATTTTTTTTAATGCTTAAATTTCCATCTCCAAATATAAAACCCATTATTTTAAGTATAATTGGTAATTTATTGTTGTCTGTGTACAATGGGAGTAGGTCCAATTTTTTCAGAATGTTTTTTATTTGTATTTTTGATGTAGGGCTTTTATTTAATTTATCTATATCTTCTTCTGATATTAATAATTTTCTATTTGGTTTTTCGTATTTTACTCCTTCAAACGGATAAGTTAGTATTTCTTCGTTTTGGTTTATATCTTTTAGTTCTTTCATTCCGGATTTTGTATAAATTGGATGTTCCGAAGTTGCCAAGATTTCTTCCCCCGATTTTGTCTTTAACTTAATGATTTTTTCAGAAGGTTTTTTCATAAATAAGGCAATTTCAGAATTTTTCATTTTTTTGGTATCTTTATCTAAAATTATTAGAGAGTCTTTGTTCTCATTTTCAAAATCTTTAAGGTTTTTCCAATAACCAAAGCTAGACAATATTCTAGAGTTTCCACTTAGGCAATTTATATCATACCCTACTCCGCCAGGTGAGATAACTCCTGTTTCTAAATCGAAAGCTGCGACACCGCCGATTGGAAAACCATAGCCCTGATGACAATCACTAAGCGCGATTGCGTTTTTTATTATTCCTGGCAAACAAGCAACGTTTTTTATTTGTTCAATAGCTTTGTCTTTTTTGATATTTTCCATTAATTTTTCCGATGCGAAAATTATCGCCGGAACGTTCATTTTTCCTTCTTTTGGTATTTCGAATTGATAGTTTTTCATAATTAGAATAGAATTATTTGGTTTATATGTTTTTGTTTCTTTTTCTGAATAATAATATTGCTGCAATTATCACTATAACTATCAAAATCGTTAATATTGGAGAGCTATTTGTTTTGACTTCTTCTATTATTTTTCCACTTATAACGTTTTGATTTGAAAATGATATAAAAATTAATGCAAGCATTGCAACTGCAATTGCAACTCTAGACTCTAGTTCTCCGAATACTTTTCTTATTGTTTTTGAAGTAGGGTCTTTCGCTCTTTTCTTTAGAACAATTAGAGGTGTTCTTGCTTCATACATTTTTACTGCTTCCGCGTCTTCTCCTTGATAATTCTCTAAAAATACTTCTCTAAGATTTTCTCTTTGACGAGAAGTTATTTTTCCCTCTTCTGCCAACTGATCTATTGCATGAGTTACTTTTCCCAAATCGGCGTTTGGATCAGACATCTTTACATTGTCTGGGTCTAAAAAATAAAGCTCTCCATTTACATAGTGGAAGTTCCCTAGGTGAGCGTCTCCGTGTATAAATGATTTTGCTTTAGGAATATATTTGTTTATTTTTTCTACTAATCTATGTGCCTCTCGATTACTTAAATGCCCTCTTTCTAGTGCTTTTGCTGCGTGAAGAATCATTTTTTTTTCATCGGGAGAGTCTCCATACTTAAATTTTGGCCTGGCTGCTGTATCTTGATGTAGTTTTTCTAATTCTCTTCCAAGTAATTTTAGTGCATCTTTAGCGTTTGGATCTCCTTCTGTTATCATGCTCTTAATGCTTTTTCCTCTTACAAAATCGTATGCAATTTCAGTTCCATTTCTATAAACAATTGTGGGTGTTTTAACACTTGCAGATAAAACATCGTATCCTCTTAACATATCTTGTGCATCTTTATTTGATCCATATTTCTTTAGAACATATTCTAGGACTTGATCTTCTTTTTTTGCTGTAACAAGTCTAACATCATTGACAAATCCCCCGCCTAACTTTTTTTCAGTTATTTCATAACCTTGTCTTTTTAATGTATTTACAAAATCTCTTTCTGGCATTTAGATATGTGTTATAATAAATATATAAATCTTAGCACTTAAACATCCAGTACGACTTGCGTCTGCAATGGTTTGTCATAATACTTTTGTTAGATCTAATTCGCCTATGGGTTCATTCGTAATTAAAATTAAATCATAACTTTTGATAAAGTCTGGGAATCTCTCTTTCATGGTTTTCATCATATCGTTGGTGTGTTCATAATTTTTTGTTTCCATTTCTAGTTCGAGCATCCATGGGCCGACCTTTTTTTCATAGTGGAAAACATTTCCGAGTTCTTTACAATATTCTTTTAGTTTGCTATCTTTTTCTACGGAATAATTTTTTAAATTTACAATTACTTTATAGAAACTATATCCTAGTTTAGAGATATCTAATTGAAGTCTAAATCTGGATATTATTTTTCTTTTTATTAAGTCTTTAATTCTGTAGATTACGATTCTTTCCGTTGTGTTTATTTTTTCAGCAATGTCTACAGAAGAAACCCTTGAGTTTGTTGAAAGTTCTCCGAGTATTTTTCTATCAGTTTCGTCTATATCCTCTTTTTTTATTTCTTTTAACCAACTAACTCCTTCTGATGGTTGATTTGTAAAATATGAACGCGAAAATATTTCTGCCTCTACGTGCGAAGCTATTTCTTGATTGAGAATATATTTTCCGAATTCAATGTGAAAATTATTAATGCAATCGTGAAGTTCTTTTACGTCTTTAACTACAAAGCTGATAATCATATTCCATTTTCCAGCACATTGTGCCGTCCACCAAACTTTTTTATTTTTTTTAAGAAATTCTATCATCTTTTTTTCTATAGCAGGAGTTGTTTCCTGAAACTCAAGATAAATATTCCAAATCATCACGCCAAACTTGCCCGCGTCTAGGAGTGTTGCAAAGTTTTTTATTATTCCTTCGTCTTGAAGTTTCTTTATTCTATATTCAATAACGTTTCGTGCCTTATGTAGTTTTTTAGAGAGAATCGTAATTGGTTGACGAGAATCTTTGTCTAGTTCTACAAGTATCTTTCTATCCAGTCCGTCGAGTTCATATGTCATAATTGTAATAAGTTACAATTAGTATTTAAATCTTGCTGTTTATTACTAATATCTATATGATAAACTATAAATACATACATTATATTACTATTGTTAAGGAGTTAAAACCTAAGATGAAACAAAAACAAGAAGAAAAGCAAAGTAAATGCGCATTAGCTATAGCAACAAAGGTTGGAGAAAGTATGTTCAAGGGACTAGTTCTCCTTAATGTAAGAAGACACTGCGGTTTGTCTACTCCACAGTATATTGTTACGTTCGGATTACCTATCGAAGAACAGTTTGCTTTACCAATCGGCCTTGGAGAATTAGAAAGTCTAGAAAGAAATTCCACCTTAGACCAAGTTCTTGCTTTTTGGAAACGCCAAGCAGGCATCACAAATCGTTTAAAAGTTAATGTTAGTTCTCCTAAAAACTATGGAAGATATTCTCCGGCTAGAGAAGTGCCTTTAGAAAGCTTAGATAAAAACGAGCTTTTCATCGAACTGGAATATCGAAGGCTAGTATCCGCTGCAGAAGACTTGCCTAAAAGAAAAGTTAGGCAGTTGTTTAGAGAAGCCAAGGATTACATTAAATCTGGAAGAATAGAAGACGTATTACTTAGTGCACGTAGAAGAGGCATCTCAAAATGCAATACATTTCCTTTGGAAGATTTCTTGAAAATAAGTGATTTATCTCTAGGCTACAGAGCAACTTCTTTTGCAGAATTGCTTTTATCTACCCAGAATGAGGCATGGGATTATCGATACAGAAACCAAGCTGGAAGAATACAATATCCTCATTTCGGGAGTTTAAATTTGGAGGATTGGGGGAATCTTCCACGAGTAGGAAGAGCGATCAAAGATATTGATAAACTAATCTCAGAGTATCGCGGAGGGGATTCAGAATGACAGAACAAAATTTAAATTTAATTGTTGAAGGCAAGAATAAAGAACTTCGACTTGCAGATTGGCAATATGGCGATAGGGTTGAAGTACTAAGACAAAGCAGGAAGAAACAATTTGTTTCTCCATTTAGAGGGGCTCTTGAAGATTGCTATTATGACGACTGCCAGGGAACTGGCCGATATCATTGGCGTACCGCTATCTCCGATAGATACATAGTAAAAAATGCACTTCGACTAATTGAAAATCCGCCTAAAGAACTGCAGCAAATTGGTGTATGGACCGATTATAATGATATATTAAGGGAAAGTATGACGCCAAGAGGAAAACCTTCTTGGGCAAATGGTATCTATGTAGAATTACCGCCGAAGCCAATTATGGTTGCTAAGGGTTGGTTGGTTTGGGGTTATTCTTACAAATTTATGGAAGTAAAATTACGCCAGCTTATTATCAATGAAAAAAGAGTTGAAACGAGAAGAGAGCTAGATCTGCTAAGAAGAAGTGACAGGATCGTTGATGAACATGAATTCGATGGATGGTGTCGCTAAAATGAGAACCAGTGAGAATTTATTACAAGACTTGCCAATGATTATGGTTGAGTGAAGGGTTAAAAATTAAAGTTCAATTTAAAAAATTTTAAACATCCAATACAACCTGTATTTTCCAGGTGTTTTTTTCAGGATTTTGTTCTACTGACATTTCGTTATAAGTTACAGCTTTCACGTCGTTTGTAAATTTGTAATTTTCTGTTTTATCGCCAGTTATTGTGGCATTTAATTTGAATAGCTTTGGATCTATTTGTATATTTTTTATGTTGGAAAATAAGAAGTCTTCGGAGTCTAGGAGGACTAAAAATTCTTCTAGGAACTTGTATAATAGATTTTCTAAGCTTGTTCCTTCGATTTGTATGTCTTTAGTTAGTTGTTCTAGAATTGTTATTTTGCCACAGATTGATTCTTGTAGTGCTTTTGCGGATTCTATAAATGCGTTTTCGAGCGTGTCGGCTTCCGCTACAAACTTCACATCGGCTGTATGATCTAGAAAGTGATAAGTCATTTGACGTAATTAGGTGTTATTTAGGGTTTAAAAGTGTTTGCTGGATTAGATGATTTTCGCGGATAGTATCTTGACTTCTTGAAGTGGTCGGTCTTGATTATTTGTTTCTACTTTAGCTATTTTATCTACTACGTCCATTCCTTCAATTACATCTCCAAAGACAGGATGTTTTCCGTCAAGAAAGTTATTGTTTACTAGATTTATGAAAAACTGAGAGCTCCCAGTGTTTGGTCCAGCGTTCGCCATCGCTAGTGTGCCTCTGTTATTTTTTTGTATTCCATTAAATTCGTCTTTGATTTTTGGTATTTTGGGGTCGCCGTAGCCAGTTCCAGTTGGGTCGCCACCCTGAATCATAAATCCGTCCATTACTCTATGGAATATTACTCCGTCGTAAACTCCTGTTTTTACTAGGTTTTCAAAATTTCCGGCAGTTATTGGTTGGTCTGCCCTTAGTAGAATCGTTATATTTCCATAATTTGTTTCTAGTAAAACTTTTGTTTCTTGGTCCATTGTAAAATAAATTGCGGTTGCGATTACTAAAGCAAAAACAATTCCTATGGTTATAAATGTTGTGTTCCTTTTCATGTTTAAGATAGTAATGTGGTGTTTTTAAATTTATTTCAAAATCTTTCCAGTCTCAAGATACCAAAGATATAGGTCAAGCTCTGCAAGATTTAGATTGACTTTTTGACCCAGTTTTTCTAAAATTTTTTCAATTTCTAAATATTTTTTTGGCGTTATTGTTTTTGGTCGTTCGATTAAGTTTTCTCTTTCTAATAAATCAATTATATGAAAATCGATTATCGCTAAATCTTTGTAGCCGACGTTTCTTAAAAAATGAGAGGATTCTTTCATGCCGAGACCCTTTACGTTTTTTACGAGCCAGTCACGCATTTCTACTCCGGATTTTTTAAAAACTAAGGAGCAAAGTTCGGTTTTACATTCTCGTGCTTCGACAATTCTTTCGGCTCTTTGCGGCCAAAATCTGTGACCAACCTCTTTTAGTTTTTTAGCGAGTTCTTCTTTTGGGATGATTTCGAAATCTCGTTCCATGTCTGATTGGATTCGGATACATTTTTCAGCTTGAAAGTTTGCAGTTAATAGACAGAAGCATAGTTCAGAGAAAACTTTGTCTTGTTTTGATTTTCCGTATTCTTCGAATTCCTTTATTCGATTGTCTACGACTTCTTTTATTGGAGAGTTTTTCAATTTTTCAATTTGTTGGATGAGTGGTGACATATATAGAGAAAGTATGGAATCTTTATTAATTATTTGTTTTTCTTATTGGATAATATTTTTGGCGTGCATTTAACAACGTTCCAATAAAATATAAAATGTAATATTGTCAATACAATGAGTGCTATACCGAAATAATCGTGCATTAGGGACCACGTGTGTCTTTCTATTAAAAGAAATGTTTGCCCCGGAATTCCTTTAACGAAAGAAAATTTTAATATTAATCCAGATATGGCAGTGACTATAAATGAAATGGAAAGTAAAATGTCGCCTATTACTCTTAATTTTGGATTAATCATTTATTTAGTATTGTTTTGTTGTTTTTAAATTGTTGGTAATAGTGTTAACTGTCGATAAACTTTTAAGTCGTGAAATTCTATTGTTTTTATGAGAATACCACTAGACATTGTTGGAGATATAGCGATTTTGAAGTTTTCGAGATTGGTTCCGAGAATATATAAAAAATTTTATGCGTGGAGATTTTTGAAAAATAATAAGCATATAAAAGTTGTTTTGGAAAAGACGGCTGGTTTTTCTGGTGAGTTGAGGATACAAGAAACGAGATGGATTGCGGGAGAGAATAGAAAAGATACTGTTCATAGAGAAAATGATTGTTCGTTTTATTTGGATGTTGATGAAACCTATTTTTCACCGAGATTAAGTCAGGATAGAAAAATTATGTGCGAGGATGTTTTAAAAACGATAAAACCAAAATCAAAAATATTGGTTATGTTTGCGGGCGTTTCTCCGTTGCCGATTGTATTGGCGAAAACTCTTAAGAAAAATAATATCAAAGCGGAGATTATTTCTTCTGAGTTAAATAAGAAAGCTTGTGAATATGGTTCGAAAAACGTTAAAATGAATAAGGTTGAAGATTATGTAAAAATTGAGTGTGGTGATTCGAGAAAATTATGCGAAGAATTAATAACCCACAAGGGGTCAGCTCGAACTGCGAGCAGAAAATTTGATTTTATTTTTATGTTGAGGCCGAATCTTAAAGAAACTTTTTTAGATTCTGCGATGAAGGTGGCTCATAATGGAACGACGATTTATTATCATGGATTTGGTGATGAAAAGGGTGTTAGTGACGAAATTTTGAGAGATGTGAAGTTGGCGAAACGAAAGATTTCAAAATTGGAAGTTAGGAAGGCGGGAGATATCGGTATCAGAAAAAATAGGTTTAGTGTTAAGTTCGTTGTTAAGAATTAATGTTTGTTTGGTATTTTTTACCTAGTTATTATGACGCTTTCTGGGGCTGTTGTTCGTGTGTGTATGGTATAACAAGGTTTCCAAAATTGATTTGTGTCAGATTTGTCCGTGTAGGGCGTAAAGACGTGTCTTGTTCCGTCAGTCGTTGTACCAATTAGTCTTCTATTGTCTGGAATCTCAGATGTGAAAATATTTGGCTCTTCTGTTGTTTGCTGTAGTGTTTTAATTTGATAAAAGCCTTGAACTCGTTGTTCTATTGTTCTTATTTCTGCTGCGCATAATCTAGTTTGCTTTTCTGATTCTAGTCTTTCTCCCATCTTAAATACAGATGCTAATGATACAATGTATAAAGCTGCTGCAAGAATTATATTTGTTGTGATTTCTTTATTGATGCCCATTTTAGTCAGCCTCCCAAACTACATTTTCTAAAGAATTTGTGGATGGTGTTTTTGCCGGGGTGTTTGTTGGTGTATAATATGGTCTGTTAGTAATACCATAAAGTGTTTCTTGTAGTGAAATAATATTAGATTCGCAATTCATAACTCTTGACTTAAGTTCTTCATTCTCACTGGATAACCCACCAATGATTTCATAGGCGCCCCAAAGAAAAATTGTTGAGAAAAAAGTAACGAATTTATGCATTCCAGAGTGTGTGTGATTACTGTTTGTCATTTTAGTCTTTCCAAGCTAACTCGAATAGATATGCTAAAGAATTTGTAAAATATTCAGAGTTTATCCAGAAACCATAATCGTAGTCTTCGTGTACGTTTGTTGGTTTTAGTGTGAATATTAATTCTTTTCTATCTGCAATCATAAATCTTGCGTTGATGTGTTTTGATTTGATTGTTGTTCCAAATCTCTTGGATATTTTTCTAGCTTCGATTTCATCATCGGAAACAATAACTTTTATGTCAACGTTTCTTTTCTTTAGTTTATCGAAAACTTCTGAGAACATTTTTTGTTTAGACATTAATTCGTATGAGGAAGTAGCTAGATATACGCTGTTTTCTGCGGATTCCATTGTGTCTCTTAGTTGAGAATAAAGATTTGATCTTCCTTTGATTGAAGTTGAAAGTTCATGATTTTTCATTGGTTCTATGCCAGTGTCGTGTAAATTTTGTAATTCTTCGTATTCTTTTGAATCTTTTAATTGAGAAAGAACTTCTACTTTTTCTTCTGCGTATTTCATTGTGTTGTTCTTTAATTTTTCAATAACAACAGACGGTTTAACTGCTAAATATTTTACAGGTTTGCCTAATTTTTCAATTGCGAATCCACGTTTTTCTAAAGATTCTAAAACGTCGTATGTTCTTGATCTTGGAACGCCAGAAACTTCTGCGATTTCTCCAGCGGATGAAATTCCTCTAGAAAGTAATGCTAACCAAACTTTAGTTTCATAAATATTTAAGTCGAAATATCCTTTTACTTTTTTTACTAATTCTGGTTTGTTTATCATAGTGATTGTGCTCCTGTTTTTCTTGGTTTAAAATGAAATATGTGCATTGCAGTTGACAGATCTACTACTAAAATATTTTTGTCATTTATATGAGCTTTTGGAACTTCGTCCATGGCATGATATGATCCTATTAAACTTACTTCTTTTCCTGGAGTTCCTCTAAGTGCAACTATACTAGAGCTTCTACCATAAGATGGCATATTATCGTCGTATAATGCAACTGTTCTTTCTGCTTCGTGTGATTTTATCATTTTGTTGTTACTCAGTGAGACAATATGGGTTTATAAATCTTTCGGATTTGTTGTCTTTCGGAAGTGACAACTAAAAGAAAGGTTTAAAAGGTTTGAAAATGTGTTTTATTTATGGCAGATGAAGAACGTAATAATGAACAACATACTTTTGGTATGTCTCGAAAACCTAATTGGTATGCTAATCATAAAGGTAGTCCAGTGAGTCTTACTTTGCAGGGTGGCGTGGTGCGTGGTGGAGTTATTCACGATGTAGATTTGAACGACGGAAAGGTTGTGTTAAATCCATATATGGGAAAGATTTTTTCTAATGGTCGAGAATTAGAGGCTCTAGTTCCGTGCGATGAAAGGATTTTAATTTCAAGCATAGTTTCCGAGAGGATTCATTTGGAGGGGCATTTTGAAGGATATCTTGCTATGGTTAATCCAGAACCATTCATTAGTTCTTAGATGGTTTTTTCTACTATTATTTATATCAATCTAGTTAACCACCAAATTGCTAATCCGATAAATATTCCCGTCGTTATGAATGGCATCGCGGGATAGAATTTTCTTTTTTCTGAGAATATTAAAAGATACAAAAGTCCTGCGAATGCGCCGAATATTATTGCGATAGCTGGAGCAAGTCCGTATGCTAACATGAAAACTCCTGCAGTTATTATCGGGAAAACGATATCTCCGCCACCGAGAATTGCCATAGATATTTTAATTCCCTTTTTTCTTATTTCTTTTTCTGGAATATTTTTATTTTTGTATTTTAATTTTAATAATTGAATTTTCTTTTTCATTTCTTTCGGCATATAAGGTATTAAAAATCCACCGAATATTTTTAGTTCGTTCATTTGGAACTTTGCCATTTTTTGCATTATTCCAGAATGCCAGACTGCCCAAATATCGTATATTGAAATTATAATTAGTAAAATAATTGCATATATCGGAGTTAAGATCGGAACGAATATAGCAGCGATTCCTGGGTAAATTAAAAGCTCAGTTCCGTTGTGAATAATCATCGAAGGTCTGAATAGTTTTAGTATTCCCAATATTATTGCTATCGCCAATGGAACTATGTATGCTGTGATTCCAAACCAATTCTTAAAAATTGCCGTTAGTGAAACAGATATTGCTAAAATTACAACAAGAACAAACCAAATTCTCATAAACCACTTCAGCTTATATTTTGTTATAAGAACAACAATTAAAATTGCTATTATAAAAGAACTAATTATCTGATAAAAGTAAAATGCCGGACTTTGTTGAATTTCTGTGCTTGGATTTGCGGATAAAAATGGCGGGACAGAGTCTAAAGAAATAATGTAGAGTCCAATAAATTGAGCAACTAAAAACATACAGAGAATTATTACTGTAATTGTCACCTTGTGTTTCATTTTTATATTAGAGTAATTGGGTTTTTAAAGGATTGGAAAAAATTGAAGAATTTTTTTTCTGCGTATTGTGTAACTTATAAGTGGTAATGTTTATAAACTCAAAAAATCTCTTTCCGACATGGAACAAATAGGTTGGGATTTTACAAATGAGAGAGTAGGTGGTAAGAATGTCTTTGTATTTAGAGATACAAATCATACAGACGAAGGAATACAAGATAGAATTTATGACGAAGTTTACGCTAAGATTCAGCAAAAAAAGTTTGGTACATTATTTGTCGAGAGTTGGAGCGGAGATTATACTCTGTATCCTCGTTCGTGGTCTGAACAGCATTTAAGGAATATGGCTATGCAGAATAGTGGCAGATGCTTGGGGGCTCATGAGTTGTTGAATTTTAAACGTGCTTCAGATGCTCAGTTGGGTAGGATTAAAATTTATGGGGTAGATCAGGAAGAGATATTCGAAAAGCATAGGGATGTGTTAAGGTTATATGTGCAGTTGGCATCAATGTGTAATGGGAGAGTTGGTGATGAAGAGCGTGCTGAATTTGATGCATTAAACAAAAGATGTTTGGCCCTATGTAAAAGAAGAAGTTTGTGGGCTGCAGAATCTGCGGTTAATCAAATGGATTTGTGGGGATTAAAAAGTGCGGGGTTAGTTTTTGGTGATGCACACTATGATGTAATAGCGGATCATCTTAGGCGTAGAGGTGTCGGAGTTGTTTCTTATTTTCCTGGAAGGGTAGAATATGGGTTGACAGAAATTGTAGAATATTTTTTAAGAAAATAGTTTTTCTTTAATTCGGTAATTAAAAAAGTTTTTTTGTATTCTTATCTTAATCTAATTGCTTCTAGATTTTTAGGAACGACTGTTTCGATTTTACTCATCTTGTAAACTGAGGACGCTAAATCTAGTGCCCTTGAAACTTCGCCGTGGTTGATTATAATTTTTTTTGGGCATGGTGAAACATTATTTAGGAATGCGATTAGTTCGTTTCTATATGAGTGACCAGAAAATCCTTCGACAGTTTTAACTTCGAATTTGACAGGACATTTTTCTTCTTTACCCTCAACTTGGAAAACAGCTTCCTTAAGTGTTCCTTCTTGAAGTTGTCTGCCTAATCCGTTTGGTGGTTGATAACAAACAAAACAAATTCCATTCTTCTCGTTATCTGCGAAATTTCTTAAATATTCTACGGAAGCTCCACCGACTAACATACCAGATGTTGCTAAAACTACACATGGTCCGCCTTCGATTACAAGTTTTCTTTCTTGAGCTGAACCAACTTGTTTGAAGCATTCTGCTACGAATGGATTGTTGTCTTGGAAAACAGATGAACGAACATTTCTTGATAAAAAGTCTGGATATGCTGTGTGAATTGCGTTGATATCCCAAATCATACCATCGATATAAATTGGAACATTTGGAAGTAAATTATTTCTCATTGCGTCTTCTAAAATTAACATTGTTTCTTGAGAACGACCAAGGCCTAATTCTGGAATTAAGACTTTTCCGCCTCTTGTAATAATTTTATTTATGAAATCAATTAAATCTTGTTCAACTTCTTGTCTTGGAGGAGAGACGTTTTCTTTTCCGCCGTATGTAGATTCAATGTGTAATGTTTCTAATCTTGGAAAATATGTTGTTGCTGGTTCGAGCAATCTGGATTTTCCGTATTTACTATCTCCAGTGTAAAGAAAATTATGCAAACCGTTTCCAATGTTGAAATGAATCATCGCGCTTCCAAGCGTGTGACCTGCGTTGTACATTGTGATTCTTATGTCGTTTGTAATATCTGTGACTTCGTTATAATCTAAACAAATTGTGTGTTTGACCATATCAGCAACGTCAGAAGATGAAAATAATGGGGAGGAAGCTTGTTTGTAAGCTACACCAATTAAGTCGAGAGCGAGTAGTGCAGATACGTCTCTTGTTGGAGCAGTCATATAAACTGGTCCTTGATATCCAATTTTGTACAAATAAGATAGTAATCCAGAGTGATCTAGGTGGGCGTGTGAAATTACAACTGCATCGATTGCGTCAATGCTAAATTCTGGTGCTTCGAAATGAGGATATTTATCTTGTCCTTGAGCTGAAACATCAATTCCACAATCAATTATAATTCTTGATTGGGGTGTTTGTAGTAAAAAACAACTTCGTCCGACTTGTCTACCAGATCCTAAAACAGAAACTCTAACCCATTCATCCATTTTTGTTGGGTCCCATTCTTTGTAGATTTTTTTACCAATATCATTTAAGAATTTTTTTCTTTGATTGTTATTTAGATACAAAACAGAACGAATATTCTCTGTGATTTTGGATTTGATTGCGGGGCTTCTTTGGACGATTGGCGACCATAATGTTGCGTCCTTTACGTCGTGCAATAAACTTCCAGCCTTACCAATTACTAGACCGGGTTTTTTTGCTTCGATTACAACAACACTTCTTGGTTGATCGAAAAGAATTTGAGTTATTTCTGCCTCTTCTGGAATTATTCTTCTGATTTCTTTCTCGGTTTTTTCTGTGTCCATTAAAATTTTTGGTTCTGCTCTTAGTTCGACTCTTTTTTTGATTTTGTTTACAACTGCCTTAACAGCTTCGTCTCCGGTTTTTAAGAATTTTCCATCTTCCGTGTAGACAACTATGTTTGCGCCTTCAAAATTCATTGAACTTATTGTTCCTCTCGGCAGTTCTGATTTTATTGTTTCTAAAATATCTGTCATGTTAATTGAAAATTATTGTTCTTTATAGACGGCTTCTGATTTTTGTTTTGCAACCTGCTTTATTCCGTCTTTTGTGATCGTGAAAACATCTATACCATAACCAGATGCAGTATCTCTTTCGCTTGAAGATTTGATTGATTCAATTGCGAGTTTAACTCCGTCTTCAACTGACATATTGGATTTGTATTGTCTTTCTAAAAAACCCAAAATGTAAGGCATTCCAGAAGAAAAATTAGCGTCATAATCAATTACGTGTTTTATACTTCCGTCTGGTCCAACAGAATAAAGTTCTGCAGTTCCGTCTTCGTTGTATCCGCCGACCATTGTTCCAGCCATAAATGGAATCATAGATGGTTGTCTAATATTATTGTAAGCGAAAGATGCGATAAGATTTGCAGATTCTCCGACTGTAGGTCGTTTTTTGTCTTTTAGTTCTTTTAATTTTAATTGAGCTGCAATAATTTTTCTAAGCATGTCAATATCAGAAGAAACGCCAGTTCCAGATACTAAAACATAGTCAGTTATTGGAACGACTTTTAGTGTATTTTTGTCTGCGACTATTTGTCCGCCAAGAGTTGTTTTTCTATCTCCGGCCATTACTACGCCGTCTTTGCACACTATTCCGACTAAGCTTGTTCCTGAGTGCATTATGTTTTTTTGTATGTCGTTATCCATTTCAATATGTTAGAAGTAAAACCTCTAGAATCTATTATGTTTATGGTAAGTTGGTATTGTTTATAAATGTTTTGGTGGGGTTTCTATGGTTTCGTAAAATTCTCTCTGAGCCAATTTCCATATAATTCTCCTAATTTATCTGGGCTATAGGGCATGTTGAAGGCTTTAAAAATAGGTACTGGTATTTTGATTCCTAATTGATTTTCAAGATTTCTAACTGTGTTATGATCCGCATGCCCCGATGGAATAACGAGAGCCTGTGCTCTTCTTTCTTCAATTATTCTAGCACAATTTGGAAGGCTATATTTGTATATAACCACTGAGTCATTTCCTAGGACTGATCGTGTGATTGAGTCAATATCTCCCATGGTCGCTTCGGTTCCTCGTTGGCGCTCGCTTACTAATATTGTTATCATTTTTCTTCTTATTTAGATGCTAAAAGATGAGTATTTTTAAGTATTTATGTTTCCATTTCATATAAGAAACCCTTAAAAAGCCCCGTATTTTCTATGGATTATGGCAGATGATTATGAAAAATTGTTGGGTGAGGCGTTTGAGAAGGTTAAGCCGTGTGAATTCTGTGATAGATTTGAGGTAAAAAAAGCTGAGGGTATGCATGAGGGAAATAAGACTATCGTTACTAATTTTTGTCAGATTGCTGGTTGTTTAAGAAGAAAGCCGGAGCATTTGGCTAAGTTTTTGCTTGGGGAGCTTGCTTCGCCGGGTAATATTGATGGAGATCGTTTGGTTTTAACTAGGAAGTTGACTTCTGTTCAGATAAATGAAAAAATAGAGAAGTATTCGAATTTATTTGTTAAGTGTTCCAATTGTGGCAAGCCGGACACGGAGATAGTTAAGGAAGGCGCGCAATCCTTTTTGAAGTGTATGGCGTGTGGAACAAAGAAGATCGTTCATGATCTTTAGGATAAAAATTGATAATGAAAATTAAATATAAAACGGAGGTTAAAAAATGGATGCAAGATGTATGAAGTGTAAGGCACAGAAAGAAATGGCTGGAGCTGAAATGACAAAGACTTCTAGAGGAGGCTTTATGGCAAAAGGAAAATGCAAGGACTGCGGATGCGGAATGTGCAAGATCATGTCACAAGTCGATGCTGAGAAGGCTATGAAGTCTGGAGTAGCTAAAAAAGCATTTTAATTATTTTTAATTAATCCGCTTTAATTTTTGTAGCGGATTTTTTCTTTTTTATTCTGTTTTATTTTTTCTATTTGTTGTGGTGTCATATTTGTTCCTTCGCGTAACCACCTGTTCTCCGAGTCATATGTGGGAGAAGACATTATGTTTATATAATTTGTACTATTAGCGGGCATGTGCCCCAATCCACACGTGTGGTCAATTTCGTGCTCGAGAACCCGAGCAACTATTCTGTCTGGATTTAAATCCGAATGGTCCCTTATTAAATCATTTATACCAGAGAATAGATATACGGATTTTCCACTCTTGAATCCAGAGGCTATACGATTGCCACGCAACAGAGGGCTTACTTCTCTTTCGAAAACTTCTTTTTCTGCCTCTTCCCTAGTTATGTTTTTATCGTTTTTTGTCATACTTATTAGTCCATTCATTTTTCCAACATAGCTACCTTGTCCAGCATCACTCAAATATTCTTGCCAATTTGTATTCAAATATTCTGGAGAAGTGTAAATTCCAACGAAATTTTGATTATCTCTCTCGGTCAATAATCTGGTTGTTTCGTCTACAAAATTAAATTTAACAGCAATTCCTTGTGCTTTGTATACATCTTCTATTCTCGTTACTATTTGTTGCCAGACACCATGATTTGGTTTTTCATAGAATTCGCTACTTAGGTAATCTTCCGGTATTTGATCTACACAAAAATTCATCTGTAGGGAATGTGTTTCTGCGGTTGGTACATTTGTTCTTGTTTCTTCGGCTCTAGAAGTGTGTATCGGCGTTACTGCCGTTAGTAAAGAGAGTCCCAGTATTTGTAATAATTTTGATGTCTTTTCCATGTTATTTGTAATTCATTTTTTAGGAACTTTTTTTCTAGATGATTTCCAATTTAGATAAGCATGAGTATTGTTGACAAAGTGAAGTGAGTGATGTGTGCCTTGTTGAATTGCGTTTTCTGGATGTTCTCTTTTGAATTCATTTAACCAGTCTATGAAAATATTAAGATATTGGTTCCACTGTTGGCTTTGTGTTAAGTGGCTTAGTATTTTTTCAGAAGTTATTTCTTCTGTTAGTTGTTTTTTTATGTCTTCGTCGTTTATTACAAAAGTATCTAATCCCGAAAAACATGAATTTGTTCTACTAGTTAAACAACCTATGGGGGTATAAAATAATTTCATTTCTTCTTCGCTATGATTTTTATAATTTGGTTCAAAATATGCTTCTCTTGAGCAGGTTATTGCAAGGTCTCCAAATTGGTTTCTGTAGCGGAAATGGTCTGATGGATGGTCTTTTGTGTATCTTAAGTTGCCAAGCCATAAAATCACCGGAAGAACCATTTCTATATCTGGCGTATTTTTTCGTCTGGAAAACACGGGTTCTTCCAACTTAAACATACAATCTGATAGTTCTATTTTTGTTTGCATGTAGAATGGAGCAGTTTATATCTTTTTAAATTTTGCTATAGTTGTTACTTTCAAGTTATTACATTTTCTTTAGAATTTCAATTCGCTTCTCTAGTGGAGGATGTGTTGAAAATAATTCTTGCGCTTTGTTTGGTTTTGCGATGAATAGTGGTGAAATAGATCCAGAAACTTTCATCTCTGAATTTGATTTTATTTTTGTTAAAGCGTTAATTAATCCAGTTGGAGTTCTCGTGAATTTAACGGCAGTTGCGTCTGCAGAGTATTCTCTTTTTCTTGATATTGCAAGTTGAACTAGTGCGGTTACGATTGGTGCTAAAATTGCTAAAGCTATTCCTATTACTAAAAATATAGCGCCGGATTTTCCCCTATTATCATCTCCTCCCTTAAACCATAGGCTTCTCAAGAATATTTGTGCGACGATTGAAATCATGCCGACTAAAATTGCAGTTAGAGTCATAAATCTAATATCGTAGTTTGCGACGTGAGAAAGTTCGTGGGATAAAACTCCTTCGAGTTCTTGTTTGTTGAGTTTTTCTAGGGCGCCGGTTGTTACGCAAATTACTGCGTGTTTTGGATCTCGACCAGTTGCAAAAGCGTTGATTTGCGGATTGTTCATTACGTATAGTTGAGGCATTGGAAGTCCAGATGCTAAAGTTAATCCTTCGACTATGTCGTAAAATTGTTTGTGTTGGTGAGGATTTGCTTTAATCGCGCCGACAGATGCGAGTGCGATTTTGTCTGACGAATAATAACTTACTAAAGAATAAATTGTTGTGAAAATTATTGCCATTATTAAAATTACAAAGGCATCTAGTTCGGAAAAGGCTCGTGCGATTGAATAAATCAATGCGACCAGAACGGCGCCGACTAGTCCGATTAGTAAAATAGAACTTCGCTTGTTTCTCGCTATTTGATCATAAAATGAAATTCGTTCTGCCATCTTTTAATTAATTAAATTATTCGAGTTTTTAAGTGCTTCGACTCATCTGCGGTGAAAGGGCTTGGGGACTATTTTCCGCGTCCAAAGATAATGTGGAATAAAATTGAAAGGGCAATCATAAAGAGTCCAAAAATTGCAACTAGATTGTTTCGGGATATTAGTGATGTTGTCATGCTTATGAATATTAAAAATAGAAGAACGCCTTGCATTATTGCTGTTTTTTTATAATAGTAATCATAGACTCCTCTTCTTCCTACAACTAACAGCTTTCTAATATAAACTCCCTCAATCAAATATATCGTTCCGGTTAAAATAAGAGTTGTATATAATGTAATTGTAGATATTAATGTTAATGTATAGTTAAGAAAGTTGAATATTTTGGGAATTACAAAGAAAAAAAATATGACTATTCCACTGCCATAAAATAATCTTATTCTGGTTTTGTCTAATAACTTGAATAATTTTTCTTTATCTTGCATAATTTATTTGAGAAAAGGATATTTATTAAAGTTACTAATCAAACTTAAATTCGTTCTACCATCTTTTAATTAATTAAATTATTCGAGTTTTTAAGAGTTATGATTATCAGTATAGCAATTTATTTAAATCTATTATTAATCAAAATTGAATGCCTGCACCAAAAAGAACTTTCAGGGAATATGATTTGGGTTTACACGAAGTGATGGCTTCAGAAAATCGGGTTGCGAACAGAAGGGCCCTGGCTGCGAGAGAGTCGTGTTTTGATTCTTATGTTAGACCTGTACTTGTTGGACTTGGACTTGTAGCAATTACTGATCTTTCTCGAATGGCCGCAATAGAAAATAAAGAGTGGCTCGAAAGAAAGTGTGAACAAGTTTATTCTTTTATTGGGATTCCGATGTCGTCACCATACGAAGAAGTAACAGAAATTTTAGATTGAGAAAATATTTATAATTTAATTAAAACTTAACGACAGGTGTCTTTCGTTCAACTTCAGTTATTTTCAAATACTCTTTTTGTTTTTTACTAAACATTTTTGCGAACATATTTCCTGGGAATGTACTAAACAAGTTATCGTATTCTAAAATAGAGTCGTTGAAATATTGTCTTGAATATGCGATTTTGTCTTCAGTAGAAGCCAATTCATTTTGAAGTTGGATAAAATTCTCGTTTGCTTTAAGATTTGGATAGTTTTCTGCGATTGCGAATAATCTTCCTAGCGCGCCTTCAAGTTTCTGGTCTGCTTTGATTTTGTTTCCAACGCCTTTCGCTCCGACAAGTGCTTTTCTTGCATCAGTCACTTCAGTTATAACAGATTTCTCGTGTTTCATAAAACCCTTTACGGATTCCATCAAGTTTGGAATTAAATCTGCTCGTCTTTTGAGTTGAACGTCGATTTGTGAAGAAGAATTCTCGATTCTGTTTTCAAGAAGTGCGAATCTGTTATAATAAGAAATAAAAGTTATTCCTATTAAAATTACTATACCCCCAATTATCCACCAAATTACCATGTTTTAATTTATGAAAACTTCTTTATAAATCTTGTGCCGATTTTTTAGAGAATAGGCAAACTTAAAAAGAGCTGAGAAATTATTATTTTATGAAAGTCTGGGTTAAGATTTTGATTGCAGTAGTGATCCTAGTAGTGTTGGCTTGGGGGTTGATGTTTATATTTGATTCTTCTATTTCTGGGAATGTAATACTTGGTGAAAGTTCTATGGAAGATTTTGTTTCTTGTTTAAGTGATAAGGAGATTGTTCTTTTCGGATTTAATGGGAATCCGCAAGTTGAGGCACAATTGGTCTTGTTTGAAAACTATTCAAGCAGTGTGAGTTATGTTGATTGTCGGATTAATCCTGAAAGTTGTGTAGGAGTTATTGTTCATCCTTCTTGGAAAATTGAAGGCAGAATTGTTTCTAGCGGTCTTTCTTTAAGAATGTTGTCTCAGCTTTCTGGATGCGGATTATAGTAAAATTTATAAAGTAAACTATTGTTAACATTCTTATGTATTCACTACCACAGGAAATTGAAGTTTGGTATATTATACCTAAGATAAGAAAGGAACTTGCAGGGATATTTGTAAAAGAATATGGGTTAAGTTATGAGAAGGCTGGCGATATTCTTGGAATCAGTAAGGCTGCTGTTTCGCAGTATCTTTCGAATAAGCGTGCTAATAAAATTAAGCTTTCAAAGGAAACAGAAAAAGAAATCAAGATTTCTGCCAAAAATATTATTGAAAAGAAAACAAATGGCATGATAGAAATTGAAAGAATAATACAATTTATGAAAAAATCTAAGTGTGCTTGTGATGTTTGTAAACAATATAATAAGGGAGTGTTGAAATATTGCAATTGCGAATATAAGTACTAAGATGGCAAAAATATATTTAGATAATGCGGCGACAACTCAACTTGCGAAGGATGTTGTGGAAGAAATAAAGAATAAAATTGGAATTTATGGTAATCCCTCATCTAGGCATTCTATCGGTCAAGGTACTAAACTAGAAATTGAAAAAGCTCGTGAAAAATTAGCAAAATTTATTGGTGCTAAACCTGAAGAAATTATCTTTACATCCGGTGCAACTGAAAGTAATAATTTGGCGATTAGGGGAGTTTTGAAAAATAGCAAGAAAAAACATATCGTAGTTTCGGTTATTGAGCATCCGGCTGTACTTGAAGTTTGTAAAGATTTGGAAAAAGATGGTTGTAAAATAAGTTATGTTAAGGTAGATGAGGACGGAATTGTAAATCCAAAAGACGTCTCTGATGCAATTACAAGGGATACGGTATTAGTTTCTATTATGCATGTTAATAACGAAATCGGGACAATTCAACCGATCAGTGAAATTGCGAAAATTTGTAAAGAGAAAAAAGTTTTGTTTCATTGTGATGCGGTTCAGTCTTTTGGTAAAATAAAAATTGATGTTAATAGCATTGGAGTGGATTTGATGTCTGTTTCTGGGCATAAGTTAAATGCATTGAAGGGAATTGGATTTCTTTACGTAAGGAAGGGAGTTAAAATTTCTCCGATTATTAACGGTGGTGGACAGGAAAATAACTTAAGAAGTGGAACTGAAAATGTTTTGGGAATTATTTCTTTGGCGAAGGCGATTGATTTGAAAAGAAAATCAGAAGATGTAAAAAAATCAAGAGATAGAATTATGAATGAACTTTTGAAAATTCCTGGCGCAAAATTAAATGGGTCTCTAGAGAAAAGAATTTACAATAATGTCGCAATTTCATTTTATGGGATTGAGGGAGAAAGTTTGCAGATGTTATTAGATGAAGATAGGATTTGTGTTTCTACTGGGTCGGCTTGTGGTTCGAATAAACTTGCCGGAAGTCATGTTTTACACGCAATTAATGTGGGTAAATTTTATTTGAATGGAAATATTAGAATTAGTTTGGATACACTAAATGTTTTAACGAAAGAACAGGAAAATTACGTAATTGATAGAATTAAGGCAAATGTTGAGAAATTGACTAAAATAAGTCCGTTTAAATGGAGTGGAAAATGAATACTTATAGTCCAGAAGTTTTGAAACACTTTTCGAATCCACACAATATGGGCGAAATGAAGAACGTGGATGCTGTCGGAGAGTTAGGAAATCCTTCATGCGGAGATGTTATGAAGATATATTTGAAAGTTGGAAAGAATAAATTTGGAAAAGATTCTATTAAAGATATTAAATTTCAGACGATGGGTTGTGCGGCGGCTATTGCTACGTCCTCGATGATTACTGATTTGGCTAAAGGTAAAACTTTAGAAGAAGCTAAGAAAATTACAAATAAGGATGTCGCAGAATCATTAAAGGGTCTTCCGCCAATAAAAATGCATTGTTCTAATTTGGCTGCGGATGCGTTGAAAAAGGCTATTGAGAATTGGGAAAATAAGGTTTAAATAGTAATAATGGTTTGTTTCTATATGCAAAAAAAAGGCGTATCTGCTGTTGTGGCAACAATTTTAATTGTTATGATTACGGTAGCTGCTGTGGGTCTTATTTGGATGTTCGTTTTGCCCATGGTTCAGAGGTCTTTATCCGTAGACGATGCTTGCAAAAATGCAGATTTGAATATAGAAAATGATGGTTATACTTGTTATGTGGAAAATAATTTTACTAGTGTGCAAATAAAGAAAGGTAATTCTGATGTAGACATTATTGGGGTAGATATTATAATTTCTTCAGATGGTAATAGTCAAAGCTATCCAACAGACTTTCAATTTATTAGGGGAGAAGAGAAGGTGTTTTCAATAAATACGCCCACTATTTCAAAGGTCGAAAGCATTGGTGTCGCTGCAGTCGTAAAACGTGGAAACGAAAAGAAAACTTGTTCGGTTGTTTATTTACAAGATATAAAGAAATGTTCGCTCGGTGTATTGCCGGAAGAAAATTTTATAAATGACGAATTAGATATTCCATTTGAGTCTTGTACAACGAATGCGCAAGGATTTTATGCAGGCGCGGGAACATCAGGAAGCCCCTATCAAATTTGTAACTGGAATCAGCTAAGTAATATTAGAAATAAGTTAAGCGCAAGTTATAAGTTAATAACAAATATAGATTCTGATACTGAAGGATATTATGGTCAGGAAGATGTTGATGCTTCTATGGGCGGATGGTTGCCAATTGGAAATTCAACTAATCCCTTTACTGGAACTTTTGATGGCGGTGGATATACAATTGATGGAGTTTATATGAATTATGACGATAGGGATGGCGTGGGATTGTTTGGATTTACTACTAATGCAATAATCTCTAATGTTGGTTTGACAGGTTTTAGATATAGTAGTTTGGCTAGATATGGGAATGTTAATCAAAAATATTTTGGCGGTTTAGTTGGAAAACAAAGCGGAGGATTAATAAATAATTCTTATGTTAAAGGAACGTTTGAAGGTGGCGGGAGAGAAGACTATCTGGGAGGGGTAGTTGGACATTCAACGGGGAATATTACTAATTCGTATTCTGACGTATATATAGGGTCTACCAACGACTTTATCGGGGGCTTAGTCGGTTATTCTTCTGGGGTAATTGAAAAGAGCTATTCAAAGAGGAATGTCTTGGAAGTTGCTAATAATTATATAGGGGGTTTAGCGGGTCAGCTTTTTGGTGGAAAAATCGTATCTTCGTATTCAGAAATGGATATTAAAGTGGGAGTTCAATTTGTGGGAGGCTTAGTCGGTCGTAATGATGGGGCGGTTTTGAAATCATATTATTCGGGTAATATTTCTAGTGAATATTATTTAACGATGGTGGGTGGAATAGTCGGATATAATATCGGAACAATTGAAAATTGTTATTCTGTGGGTAATATTGAAGGGAATGAAATAGGAGGAGTGGCAGGCAACTCTGAAGGAACAATCAAAAATTGTTATTCGACTGCAAAAATAACTGGCAATGTTATTAATGGATATACTCTAGCAGGAGGTCTCGTGGGAAATGGAAGGCCAGCAATAAATTCTTTTGCAGATAATATTGTTATTTCTGAAGTAGGGGATGCTGGAGGACTTTTCGGTAGCATCTATGATGCAACACCTTCAAACGTATATTGGAGAAATACTACAAACAATCCTAATGTTTGTTATTATGAATACCAAGAAGGAGTACCTACCGGAAGTAATGTTGGTTGTACGCTAGTTACTAATTCAAACGAGTTTTATAATGTAGATTTGGGATTTACATCTGGAAGCAAAGATGGATTATACAAATATAAAAACGGAACATATATCTGGCCAGAAGATGTTTGGTCTTGGTCTGCAAGTAACTATCCTCAATTGAAATAAAATTAAAACTAGTTCTCCATATGATCGTTAACGCCCTAAACTAAGATATATAAAGTTTGAATTATTGGGTATTTAATCAAAAAGGAGGCAAAATGGCAGCTTACAAAAAACATCTTTGCGCTTTTAGGAATGAGACCGAGTGTGAGGAAGAACTTGAAGAAGAGGGTAAGACATTAGAGGAGGCAGAGGATGAGTATTTCAAAGACTAAAAAAAAGTCGTCTAAGAAGAAAGTTGAAATTACTAAAGATATGACCATTTTTCAAGCCATGAGAATGCGTCCAGATTCTGTCGAAAAATTATTGAATATGGGTATGGGTTGTGGTGGTTGTCAATTTGCTATGATGGAAACTATTGAGCAGGGTGCGATGGTTCATGGTTTAGATGTTAAGAAAGTTTTGAAGGAACTGAATAGTTAGGCCGTGTTCTATTTAGTTGCTGTTTTCCAAAGTTCGTTGAAATAAATCATGAAGCTTTCGGCGGTTTCTTTGTCTTTGATTAGTATTACTACGGGTTCTTGTTTGAGCATTACTATGGCAGTATAATCTGCTGCGACAGAGATTTCAATTGGAGTTGTTTTCATTAAAAATTTCTTATCGTATTTAATATTGGCTTCTTTTTCCATTTCAGATACATATTGTCTAGCGCTTTCATTAAATATAATTCGTGTTTTAATTTTCTTGGATCGTGATAGTATTCCGTATTTGTGAAAGAAAATTTTTGTTTTTTCCCAATTAAATCCCTTATCGGCTCCGAGTGTGTATATTAATTCTCCAACTTTTAATTTTTTAATTAGAGTAGCATAAACAGTTTCCATTCCTTTCCATCCGGTAAATACTTCTATTTTTAATTTATCCGAATTTTTATCCTGAATTTGTTTTAGACCTGGTATGATTTTACTGATTAGTTCTTTTTCGTTTTCTAGCTCTTTTTTCTTTTCGTCTAAAAAGTCATTAATTCTTTCTACTGGTGCAGATATGTAGTAGTTTATTTTATTTTTATTGATTACACTTACCAATCCTTTGTCTATTAGCTTGTCTAGATTGACATAGATTTTAGAATGAGCGATTCCGGAAGTTTTTACAATTTGTGATTTTTTAGATTCGCCAATTTTGAGCAATGCTAGGTAGACTTTTACTTCTGAATTGTTTAATCCAATTTTCCTTAACGTTTCTTCTATTGCCATAGACACCACTATAGGGGGCGCCAGTGCTTAAATAGATTTCGGTTTAGTAGATATTATGGAAATAGAATTTATTGGAACGGGATCGGGATTAAATTCAGCGTTGGGGAATACGTCGTTTTTGGTTAGAAACGGAACTGATAGAACGCTGTTGGTTGACTGCGGATTCACGGTTCCTGGAGAACTAATAAAAAGAAATAAATTAAAAGATATTACTGATATAGTAATTACTCATATCCATGATGATCACATGTGCGGTCTAATGGGTGCTGGATGGATGAATCATTTCGGATATAAAAGAAGAGAAGAAAAAAGACCAAATTTATATTTGGGAACAGATAAGATGGCACATGTCTTATGGGAAGATTCTCTGAAGGGTGTTATGTTGGAAATGCAAGACGATGACAATAATCCGTTCAATGCAACTCTAGATACTTTTTACAATGTCCACATCGGGAAAAGAATTGAAATCCCCGGTATACCTGGAATAAATTTATTTGACACATTACACGTTAAACGTAAAGAAAATTATGGACTGGAATTCGATAATGGAATATTTTATTCTGGCGACAGTATACAACTCCCAAAAATAGATGCGAGAATAATTTTTCAGGATTGTCAGTTTTATGAAACAAAAAGTGATGTTCATATATCGTATGATAAATTAAAAAGAGAATTGTCTCCAGAAACGAAAGCTAGAACTTACTTGGTACATCTGGGTGGAGGATGGGATAAGAAAGATCCGAAAGCCGATGGATTTGCGGGATTTGTCAAGCCAGGAGATAAATATGAATTCTGAGCGCAAGACGTTACAATATGTTCTTTGCACTGCTTCTGCACTTGTTCCGGAAGACAGAGCTCCAATGACGGATGGTAATTGGGAATATGAACGCTCGGTGGACGGTGCTCATCGATTATATTTGGCAATTTTTAATCCTAAATGGTTGTCATTTCGTTCTGTTCGTCAAACACTCAAATCTACAACTGAATTGTTTAGCATATTTAGTGGAATTGGAATAAATTTTACAAATAGAGATGAATTTTGCGATCTAATTAATAATGATTTTCGGGTTACTCATCAGAGAGTCGGATTTTTGAAGCAAGAAAGAGAGATGAATTTTGAAGACGTTAAGGGCTGGAATTTCGATGGATTTAGAATTAGGGAATATGAACGAACGCTGCCTTATTCTTGAATCGCTATTTTAGTGAGAATTGTTGTTACGTAATCTTCTTGCGCTTTTTTTGACCAAATTGCAGAAGGATGTTTTGCTTTTATGACTTTAGATTGAACTTGCGGAAAAAGTTTATGGACGTTTGAGCCTAGTAAAATTATTGTGTCGTTTTTGGATGGATTATGCGTGTTGATCCAAAGCTGTTGATTGTCTTTTATATTTTCCCTAGGAATGAATTCTAAATCAAATAGATTGGTTTTAAGACAGTCGTGTTCTTTTAAATTTATAATTATTTTATCAATTAGCTTTCCAGAACGAGTACTAGAATCTAGCGGTTTAGTATTTGGTTTGTTGTGGATGCCGACGAAGATTATGCGCATGAATATATGAGATTTATTTAGTTTTTAACCATTTGGAGATAAATTTATAATCTTTCTTTTTTTAAGATTAGTATGAGTGGCTTGAGTTTGGTGAAGATGAAAAAAATATTGAGAAGTATTATTCTTATTGCTTTAGTGGTTGCGCTCTTTGCGGAGATTTATTATAGAAGTTGGTTGACTTTTGCTATAACTTTTGTGGCTCTTTTGTTGACGTTTATTCCACAGCTTGTTGAAAAAAAGTATAAGATAGATATTCCAGAAGGTTTTGAAATATGGATTTTAATTTTTATTTATTTGTCTCTTTATTTAGGAGAGGTTCAGAAATTTTATCATATTTTTTGGTGGTGGGATATTCTTTTACATGGTTTTTCTGCTATTTCGATTGGGTTAGTTGGTTTCGTGGTAATGTTTTATTTACAGCAGGGAAACAAGGTTCATGCGAAGCCGTTATTGGTATGTCTTTTTGCGTTTTCTTTTGCAGTTGCTGCTGGCGCGATATGGGAAGTTTTTGAGTTTGGAATGGATCAGTTTTTTGGACTTACGATGCAGAATAATAGTTTGTTGGATACTATGCAAGATATTATTATAGATAGCGTTGGAGCATTTATTGGTTCACTTTTTGGTTTTATCTATTTAAAAAATAAAGATTCTAGATGGGCTTTTGGCGTGAGGTCGTTTATTAATTTGAATTCGTTTTTATTTAAGAGATAGGGCGAAAGGTATATAAGTCGTATTGGCGATTAAATGTTATGATACCATTGACAACAGTTACAATTTCGGGAATGATTGGATTTGTTGCGTTATTGTGTACGATTATTTTTGGAATTTTTATTAAAAAAGGTCCGGTTTATTTTAAGCTACATAAGATTTTTTCAATTGTGACTCTTGTGTTTATTTTGATACACGTTGGACTTTTGATTAGAGGATTTTTTTAGGAAGTATTAAATACTAATTTCTCATAATATAAATATGAAAAATTGGTTGAAGTTGATTGTCTCGATTGTTATTGCTTGGATGGCTGGTTTTTTGGGTTCGTTTTTTACTGCGAGTTCAGTTACTACGTGGTTTATCACATTAGCTAAGCCGTCATTTAATCCACCGAGCTGGCTTTTTGGTCCGGTCTGGACAATTTTATATATTATGATTGGCGTTTCGTTGTTTTTAGTTTGGACTACTAAAGTGAATAAAAATTTAAAGAAAAAAGCTTATTGGATTTTTGGAATTCAATTAGTTTTGAACGCGATGTGGAGTATTGTATTTTTCGGAGCGCAGAATCCTGGATTGGCGTTTATCGTAATCGTGCTTCTTTGGATTTCAATAATACTCAATATGATTTGGTTTTACAAAATAAGAAAATCCGCGGGATATCTTTTGATTCCGTATTTATTGTGGGTAAGTTTTGCTTCGGTTCTTAATTTTGCAATATGGATTTTGAATTAAACTGGTTTATTCTAGAAGATATATATTTTTAAAAAGGGATAATGTCAGAAAATAAAATGAAGATTTATTTTGCGGGTTCGATTCGTGGTGGAAGGGATGATGCGGAATTATATATGCAGATTATCGAACATCTTAAGACGCATGGAGATGTACTGACTGAACATATTGGCGATAAAAAACTTTCAAGCTCTGGGGAGGTTAGGGATTCGATATTTATTCATGATAGGGATATGGATTGGCTGACTAAAGCTAGGATAATTGTTGCTGAAGTAACGCAGGCTAGTTTGGGCGTGGGTTATGAACTTGGTAGGATGATTGAGAGAAATTTGTGGGTGCCAGAATCTCAAAGAAAAGAGATTTTGTGTATGTATCGTCCTTCAGTTGATAAAAAGTTGTCTGCGATGATTGCGGGATGCCGAGGTCTTGCAAATGTCGAATATCAAACTTTAGACGATGCGAAGAGAGCGATTAATGGGTTTCTTGTTAGGTGAGTCGGAAGGATTAAAAAGTAGTATTTTTTTGGTTGTTTATGAAAATTAATCTGCCATGTATTAAGCAGTTAACTGCAACGGATTGCGGACCTACTGCATTAAAGTCAGTGTTATCTTATTTTGGAAAAGAGGTTGATGTGGCCGAAATGTATTCTTTGGCAAACGTAGCTTCTGAAAGCGCTTTTTGGACTGTGGATTTGGGGGTCGTGGCTAAAAAATTAGGATTTCCATGTGTATTGTATACTACCTATGATCTAGAATTACCAAATGCTAATTTGGATTTATATAGAGGGGCTTTATCAACAAATAATTTGGAGATTGAGCAGAAAAAATTTCTTGCAAAATCAGTAGGTTTGGATATTGTTAAAAAATCTCTTTCTCTTGACGAGGTTCTTTCGCAAATTTCTGAAGATTCTTTGGTCATTTCGTTAATTGATTGGAATGTCATCGAACCTAAAGATGGAAGATCTTATGCTGGACACTTTATCGCTTTAGATGGTTATGAAGATAATAAGGTTTTATTTTTTGATCCTTATGATGGTTTAAAGAATGTTTTCAATCGAGAGATTTATGATAAGGCAAGAAAAGCAAGAGGAACGGATGAAGATTTACTTGTAGTGAGAAGAAGATGAGGGGCGCGAAGATGGCTTTGGGAAAGTATGTAGAGTGGAAGGGGAAATAATTTATTCTACTTTATTGCCTATGTCAAACAACCATTCTTCATGTCCGTGAGGTGCGAGAATCTGTAATCCAACCGGTTTCTTTTCGATCATTCCAGCCGGAACTGAAATTCCCGGAAGTCCGGCGATATTAACAGGTGTTGTGAAAATATCGTAAGCGTACATTTCTTCTACTGAGATATTTTCGCCGATTTTGTGTGCAGTTCTTGGAACGGTTGGTAAAATAATTAAATCTACTTCAGAAAATATTTTTTCGAATTGTTCTTTGATATATTCTCTTGCCTTCAAAGCTTCTCTGTAATATTTTCCGTGATATTCTGCTTTGGAAATTTCAGAACCGCCGAAAATTCTTCTTAAAACTTCGTGGCCTGCGAAGTCTTCGATTTTCTTTCCGAATCTTCTTCCGTCGTATTTTCTAGTTGCAGAAAAGAATTCAACATAAACCAAAAGATAGTAAGTTTCTAGGGAAATGTCTAGAGGTAAGTGAACTTTCTTTATTTCGTAACCATGTTTTTTAGCTAATTCTTCTGCCTTTTTTTCTATTAATTTTTTAACTTCTGGTTTTGCGTATTTCTCTACGTCAACTAAACCGATTGTATACTTTTTCTTGCTTTTTATTGCGTCAAAATTTTTCGTAGTGCTGTCAAAATTATCCTGTCCTTTAATTATGTCGAAAATTAGTTTAGAATCTTCAACGTCTTTCGTCAATGGTCCGATAACATCGAAACTCATACACATATCTAAAAGTCCGTATCTTGAAACTGCGCCGTAAGTTGGTTTTAGTCCGACTATTCCGCAATGTGATGCAGGATTTCTAATTGAGCCGCCAGTGTCTGAACCTAAAGCGAAATCGCACAAATCTGCAGCGACTGCAGCAGCTGATCCAGATGAGCTTCCACCAGGAATTAGTTCTGGATTAACTGGATTTTTAGTTGGACCAAAAGCGGAAGTTTCGCCAGAAGCGCCACAAGCAAATTCGTCCATATTTACCATTCCTAAAATAATCGCGTCTTCGTCTTTGAGTTTTTTAATCACAGTCGCATTATAAGCGGATAAATATCCCTCAAGAACTTTTGAGGCGCAGTTTGTTTCAAGTCCTTGAACTGAGATATTTGATTTAATAGCGACGCAAAGTCCAGCGAGTTTCCCGACGGAATTCTTGTTCTTAATTCTCAAATCAATTTCTTCAGCTTGTTTAATAGCTTCCGAATTTAAATGTAAAAAAATGTTTAAATCTTTCTTCTTCTCTATTTCTTTTATAAATTCATTTACGTTTTGTATAGCCGTTAGCTTTCCGGACTTTATGTTTTTGATTTTTTGTGAGAGTGTCATTTTATTATTTCTCCAGATTTTATTTCTTTTTTATTTTTACCAGAAAATATAAATGCACTTTTTTTGCCTAATATTTTAATCGAATTATTTTCTAACACTATTCCCGTTTCTTCTGGAAGTGCTATAATTTCTTTTAGGTCGTATTTTGTTGTAAATTCTTTTATAATTTTGTCGTTTTCTGGTTCGTAATGAGCCCATAATTCTTTTTCGTTAAGCATGTTCATTGCCGACATATCTTTTAGTCCAACAAAGTTTTCGTCCAATATTAAGCATGGAATAATTGTTTTTGCGAATATGATTGCTCCTGCGCTTCCGCCGTAGATTGGAACAGATTTAGACACAGCTTCTTTTATGAAATTCCAACATCCAGTATCTTTTAATGTTTTTAATAAATATGGAGTATTTCCGCCGCCAATGTAAATTCCGGAGAAATTTGTAACTTCTTCTTTTTGCCACAGATATAGGTCTTTTTCGTCCCACATTGTATAATTAGTTACGCCCAGTTTGTCGAATGTATCCTTGAGCCAGATGAGACATTCAGGATATGGGTGTTTTTTATTGTTTATTGCAATTGGAATATATAATAACGGCTTCTTTTTGTTTATGGAATCTGCAAAAGCTTTGTCTAATGATTCAGATTGTTCTTTGCTTCCTCCGCCGGATAAAAATAGTTTCATTTTATATCTCCTCTCTCGATTAGCATTCGTATATTCGGAGCAATTTCGTGTCGTCCTTCTTTGATTTCAGAAATAGGAAGCCATCTAACCTCATGACCCTTGAAATTGTATGATACGAATTTTTTTTGTTTTTTGGTGAGTCTTGCTATGTAGTGATGTAATTCTATATTCGTCGGTTTACCACTTCTTAGATCGTAATTTAATCTAATCACGGGTAGTTCTTCTTCAATCTCAATTTCTAATCCAGTATCTTCTCCCATTTTACGAATACAGGCTTGTGTTCCTGTTTCTTTTTCTTCTTTTTTCCCACCTGGGAGTTTATAGAATTGGTCTTCGCTATCTAGAGTAACTAATAACTTATCTTTCTCAATAATTACTGGGCTGTGTACAACTATTTTCATTTTATGTCTCCTTTATCTATTAGAAATTGTGTGTATGGAGAAACTTTATGTTTCCAATTTTTTATATCTTTCAAGTCTAACCATTTTATTTCTTTTGTTGGTGGCATTGGTTTGATGTCTTTTTCATTTGTTAACTCTGCAAGATAGCTAACGAGAATAATTGTCATTTTTTCCTTTGTTTGCGGATTTTCCCAAAGTATGTGAGGGTGCATCGGTTTTATGATTTTTATTTCTCCGTTAATTTCTTCTTTAACTTTTCTGTGGCATGCGTCTTCTAGGCTTTCTATTCCTTCTTTAATTGACCCTCCGGGTAGCTTGTAAAAATCGTCTTTGTCGTCCTTGTCGACTAGAAGTTTTCCGTTCATAATTATGACTGGTCCAGATGCAACTAAATATTTTCCCTCTAGTATCCCCATTATTTCCACCCGCCTTTTTCTGCAATTATAAATCCGTCTTCAACCATCGGTGCGTTGTCAAGCATTAACTCTTGAAAGTCTTTATCGGTTTTCCAGCCAGTCCCCTCGGTTCGTAAATTTTCCTTAGAATCTAATTTTGGTTCGGAAGTTTTTATTTTATCTAGTTTTGATGAGAATTCGTCAAGAAGTTTTTTGGCGTCTTTTCTAATTTCTTCTTTCTCTTGTTCGGTAACCGTGTGCCATGTGTATGCCATGATATAGTTTATGAATTAACTCTTATAAGCTTTTTGAATAAAAGATTTATTTATATTAGGATAATTTTAACGAAAGTTCTCTGTCAAAAAGGACTCTTGTATAAGATGGCTTATAGCTTATTCCTCTAATTTCTGCTTCTCGCATGTGTGTTCTGAATATGTGTGGTGCGCCCATATATCTGTTAACTTTTATGTTTTCCCATATTACCTCATCAGCTTTTTCTAAGAACTTTCTTAATTTTATGTGGTGTCCGTTGCTCTGCGCATAAGAGCTCACTCCAGTCATTTCGGGAAATAATAGCATATATTCTATTCTATATCTTGGATCATTTCTGCAATTCATTTCAAATTGCTCATCTACTGTTGGAATTTGCCCCCTGTGATCCCACGTAAAAATGTCTATTGCTCGTTGTGTCCAAGGTTTTTGATTGAATCTATAATGGGGTTGGTCTATTATATCAATAGACATTCTTAATTTTTCGAGTTCTTCCCACGTAAGAGCATCAATCATGGCAATTTGCCACCCTTCTCTTTGGTGGTTTGTTATTAATCTTTTGTCTGCATCATTCAAATCTACTTCATCAACAAAACAAATTGGAGGAATGAACGTTAATTCTTCGACGGTAAATAGATTTTTTCCAAGACCCCCGCAACTATGGTCGCATGTTCTACACTTTTCACCTATGCAAGATGAGTCTTTCATGGTAAAATGAGAAAAAGTACTTTTTTATAGCTTTGGTATATTGAGAATATATTTATGGAGTTAGTCTATCTCTATCTCTAGGGAAGAGCACGGCTTCTCTAATATTCTTTATCCCGAGAACTAACATGGTTAATCTCTCTAATCCGATTCCCCAACCTGCGTGTGGTGGAGCCCCATATCTGAATGAGTTGATATAATCTTTAAACATCTCTGGATTTAGTCCTTTGACTTTTAATCTTTCAATTAGTAATTCTGGTAAGTGTATTCTTTGACCACCAGATGTGATTTCCATTCCTTTGTAGATGGCGTCGAAACCATTTGCAAGTTTTGCTTTAGGATCTCCATCTTTGGGCATAATATAGAAAGGTTTTCCAGAGAGTGGCCAGTCGTGAACGAAAACAATTGTGTCTGGGAATAGTTCGCCTAATTTTTCTTCTGATTCTCCGTTTAAATCATCTTCGCCAACGTGAATTTTTTCTTTCTTCATTATTTCTGTAACTTCTGCGAAAGTCAAATATTTTACACTTGGAACTTTAAGTTCTACGCCTAAGATTTTTAATTCTTTTTCGTTGATTTCTAAAATTTTCTTGATAATATATTGAACTGTTTTTCCCATAATATCCATAACTATTTTATCGTCTGCGAAAGCCATTTCAAAATCCATTTGTCTTGCTTCGTTAAGGTGTCGGACTGTGTTGTGTTTTTCTGCTCTCCAAACTGTGAAGATTGTAAAAACTTTTTCCATAGAACATGCTAACATCTGTTTGTAAAGTTGACAAGATTGCGAGAGGAATGCTTCTTGTTCGAAATATTTGATTTTAAAAACATCTGTTCCGCCCTCGCTGGATGCTCCGATTAATCCTGGGAACGCTGCTTCGAGTGCTTTTTGTTCATTGATCATATACTCTCTAAACGCAGTCATGATTGTGGACTGTATTTTGAAAATTGCTTGAGTCTTGTCTCTGTGTAAATCTAAGAATCTGTTGTCTAGTCTGATTGGTAATTCTGTTTTTGAATAGTCTGAAACGTCGATTGGTAGTGGACTTTCTGCTTTTGCAAGAACTGTTATCTTTTCTGGAGCGATTTCTTTTCCGCCTGGTGCTTGTTTACAGTCTTTGATTGTACCGATAACTTCTATTACTGATTCTCTAGAAATTTCATTCAAAAGCTTAAATGTCTCTGCGTCTGTTTCTTTTTCTACACCAGTTACTTGAACTCTTCCAGATATATCTTTTAGAATAATAAATCTAACTTTTTTCAAGTCTCTTGAGTCGTAGACCCATCCCTTAAGGCAAACCTTTTCGCCCTGTTTTTTTGTGAAGACTTCTTCAACGTAGTTTCTTTCCATAGTTGTGTTTGGAATTTTGGCTTTTTAAGGATTTTGATTTGTTATTCAGACTTCACTTTATCTATAAAATAGTAAAAACAAGGATAATAAAAAATAACCAAGTAATACAATTTTGATTAGGATTTCTGGTAGAATGAGATGAAAATATTTTTTTAGTAATCTATTGATAAAAGATATATGGTGTTTCTCTAAACCAAGTTTTTTTCTTAATTTATCTTCTAGGAGTGTTAGTGGGCAGTGGGTATAGAAAGCTAGTTCGGAGCCAATTACTATTAAATAGAATAGTATGAAAAAAAATTGTGTTGGTTTATAAAAAATCAAAAACAGTCCCACGAACCCCAAGACAACAATAAGTGTGTGAATAATTCTTAATAAATTAAAGAGATAAAAGTTTGTTTTGGAAGTCATGTTTAGTTGAGGGAGTTTTGATTTTTAAGTATTTGTTTTTCCAAACATTTATTAATCATCTTTTCTGCTTTCTTTTATGGCAGTAGATACAAAAAAACTTGAAGATTCGTTTAAGGCGATGGTAAAAGATAAACCAAGAGAAGAGGCTAAAAATAATATGTCTCCACAAGAAGAGATTGGTTTTCATAAGGGTTCATTGAATACACTTTCTGCTGAAAGAAATGAGCTTGTCAAAATGGTCGGAAATGTCGAGGCAATTATGCAGGCGCATATTGTTAGATTAAAAGAATTAGGTATTGATTTAGCTAGACAATAAGCTACCATTTAATATATATATTTGTCTTGCCTATGTTTTTATAAGCGATTGTTTGTTTTTCTCTTTATGGTTAAGAATTTGCTAATCAGGGGTAATATAAAGATGGGCTCTGAAGTTTATCTGTTTAATCTTCCGCCAGTAAAAACTTGCACTCCTACTGATTGGTGTTTGCATGGGAAAAACGGAAAACCAGCTTGTTACGCTCTTGGTGGAAATTTTGTTTTTGAAAGTGTTAAGCGTGGTGCAATGGAGCGATTTGAGGCTTCACAACAATCTGATTTTGTAGATAGGATGTCTAGGGAAATAGAGCGTGCCAAGGTAAAATATTTTAGATTTCATGCCAGTGGGGATTTTTATTCTGAAGAATATGTTGGAAAAGTCCGAGATATTGCTTCTCTTTTTCCGAATGTTCTTTTTAGAACGACAACTAGAAGGAGAGATTTGAAAGAAGCGATACTCGAACTTGCTTCTCTTCCTAATTTTATTGTCAGAGAAAGTCTAGATCATTGTCGTTCTGAGCCCGTAATGGGCTTGCCATTTGCAGCGCTTGATTCTCTCGATGTTGTTAAGACTGGAGATTCTTATTTGTGTCAGAATGATTGTGAAGCGTGTGGATATCATTGCTGGCTTGGAAAAACGAATATGCATTTTGCACAACACTGAGGGATTTTCGGTGTAAAGATTATAGTAGAATAATTACTTTTTAGGCACGTAATGATGATTCTGACATCTTGGTTCGTATCCTTCTTTTTTATCACCTATTAATATAATTGGGGAGTTGTATGGTGCGGGTTTTCCGTTGATTAATCTTTGAGTTCTTGTCGCGGGCATTCCGCATCTTATTCCCCTTGGTGCATATTGGCAGACCGCCGTAAGCTTGTGAACTTCATTTGCAATGGAAATAATTTGAGGCATTGGTCCGAATGGTTCTCCTCTGAAATCCATATCTAATCCAGCAACTACAACATATTTTTTTTGTCTCAATAGTTCTTGAATTACGTTTACAATTTTAGGTTCCATAAATTCAGCCTCTTCTATTCCGACCAAAAGATTATCGGGTCTTACTAATTTCAGGATGTCTTCTGGATGTTTTTCGTCGATTGTTACGCAATTAATTTCTAGATTTCCAAAACGAGTTTTTATTATTCCAACGTCTCGGGTGTCTATTCCGGGTTTTATCATTAGTGGTGTTTCGTTGTGCATATAGTGGAGTCTGTCCGCTCTATTAACAAGTTCTCGAGTTTTGCCACAATTCATTGGTCCGCAAAATACCTCTAGATATCCATGAGACATTTTTGGATTTGGGTCAGCCATATTCTTGGTAGATTGGTTCTGTTTATAAGAATTATTGTAGTTAATTATATTGAGAATTCTATATTAACTTCCACAACAATTCAAAAGTATTTCTCTGGGTTTTGTTAATCTCTTCGTCTTCTATGACAATTCCGATTGGTTCTTTATTATTCAGGGAAATCATTGCAACTTTTTTATTATAAATCCACGTCGCTGTATTAAATTCGAAATTTTTAGGTAGTTTTTTACTTTGCAATAATTTTCTTGAGAAAGGTGGATCATCACTTAACATTCTTACCTTTATTCCCAGCTCCTCTCTTCTTTTTACGGCACCGGGAAAATAAAATTCAAAGAGTTGTCTTAATCCTTTTGTTGAAGAAATTGCAAGAATTTCTTTGTTTGCTGTAAGCAAATCTTCAATAACTGTTTTCATTCCGTCCTTGCCTTCATAAAATTCCACTTTTGGCTTCGATGGAGTTGATTTTTTAAGTTCATTCAAAGAAGGAAGAATGTTTTGAATAATTTCTTCTTTTTCTTTTAGTATTTGTTTTAGTTTAGAAGGATCAGAAGCTTCAAAGTGTTTTATTCCTGATTTTATAACATAACTGATTAAGCCTTTCTTAATCAGAGAGTTTATTATTCCATAAGTTGTTTCTCGAACTATTCCTGTTTTTCTACTTATTTC
>CAZNOS010000003.1:0-32034 GCA_964574775.1 Candidatus Woesearchaeota archaeon
TGTACTGGTGGAGATTGTGGCGGAGATCCGGGAAGATTTCATTATGCCGTTACTCTTGCAGACGTATTCCCTCCGAAAGAAGGTGGATAAATTTTTTATTTCTAAATTTTACGAACGCTTGTTTAAATGGTGTTTGAATAATATAAAGGTTTAAATAGTTTGAAGATGTAAATTTTTTATGAGTGGATCACGTATTCCTGAGGGAGTAAAATTTCTTACGCTCAGAAGAGTAAGTGATACACACCCCGGTGCTTTTGAGAGAACAAAAAGGGCACTTGCGGCAGATAGGGGGCCGATAGATTCTTATTTTAAACGTTGTCATTCTAGTTTTGATGCCAGAGATTTTATATATGATGTCAAACCCGAAGATTTGGGAATACCTCCTGAAATGCAGAGAGATGCGCCTTCTCAATTGTATGATTAATTTTCTTAAAAAATTTTAAAGGGAATACTACCTAATTTTGGTTTTGTAATAGTTGTTTGAACCGCCACTTGGATATGTTTTGAAAAGCCGAAAAAAGAAAGATTTAAATATAAGGTCGCCTTAAAGATCATATTATGGAAAAAGATTTGGAAAATTTCTATTCGGGACTTTGCTTAAATAAGGTGATTTATAATGAGAGTGGAAAACCTGGGATTTTGGTTTTTACTAGATTTCGTCCCGGGCTTGAAGCTGGTAAGGATATAGAAACTCTCGTTGTTGGTTTTGATGATTTTGATAGGGACTTGAGGGAGTGTGTAGATCCCGGTGTGGTCCCACCAAAGGATTTTTATAGAAGTCCATTAAATACGTGGTGTCAAGTGGGCCATGTAATAGCTTTTAACCAAACAATGGTAGATCTTAAAGCTGCTGGCAAAACTCTTCCTTATTGCCCTTGCGCATAAAAAATATAAATCTTGCTTTTATTGAAAATTATATTCTAAAAATTGAGTACTATTTGTAAATCATATCACATAAAAGCCGAAAAGAAAGCTTTAAATAGCAATTTAGACTATAGTTTTTATGGTAAAGAATAAGAATTCGGCACCACTGAAACTTCTAGGATCATTATCTTTGGAAGGAATAATGGGATTTATGAGAAAGGACGTTTTACATATTTTTGTTAGTTTGGGACTAATTGGACATATAATTAGTCAAGAGTTGCATATTAATGGCTAAAAAGCTGAAAAAACGATGTTTTTCTAGTAAAAATCAACTTTTGAACTCCAATTTAATATCTTTTGGTGGCTCGAATCCCTTTTGCTTTAGTTCATTAAATATAGATGCACGATGTCTAAAATCGTGAATCATTCTATGGTGGTTTGGACAAAGACCTATTAGATTTCGTTCGGAATTGTCTTTTTTGTTTTCATTTAAATGATGTAGGTCGACTACCTTATCAAAACCACAGATAATACATCTTTCGGTAACTTTTTTATAGAGTCCAATATCTATATTGTGCCATTTTTTATAATTCTGAGCCTTATTGTCTTCTAGATGAAAAACAAAATTGTAGCACCCACGACAAAGACCCTTGGCCTGAAGTGGCATCTCTCGTTGACATCTTTTGCAGATTATTAATCTGGCTCTCCAAATAAATTTTTTATAGCAATATTTACAATACCCCTTAGCCTGGTGTTCCTTTTCTTGTCCGCACTTTAAACATTTTATTATAGTCATTCACTTAGGTAAACATAGTTATATATAAATCTTTATTTTCACTATCTAATTACGTCTGCACACTTCTTAGCGAAAGCCACGACAATGTATCTTGTACGAACTTTAGAGGAGATTTTGGGTATTTTTTGGAAAAAATATGGGTCAGATTAGTATTTAACATCATTTATTACCTAAAGTTGCTTAGTAAAATGTTTTGAAAAATGAATATTATGCACTAAGGTTAGCATTGTACAAATTAACAATCATATCCTATCTTCTGGAGGAAATAGGTGGTTTGCCATTCTTGCAATTTCTCTGTAATTCCGTTGCCTTCTTTCTCTCTCTATTTTTTCTTTCATTCGTAGAAAATCATCAACTGAGAAACTTGCTTCTGATAGAGATTGTGCGAATGCCCGTAGGCCCTCATTTGCAACACATAATTCGTCCGTGTGTCTACATATGCAATCATCCAAATTAAGATAATTACATTGTCTAGCCGCAACTCCAGATATCGCATGCCCCAAAAATGGACAATCATATGCTTGTGGTTGTGGGGGTGTTTTCATTATCTTTTTAATATCTTTTTCTTGGATCTGGATTATCCCCGCCTTTTTTCCATGGGTGATATCCTGGGGATTGTGGGTTTACGTATGGTCGCGGCATATCTTGTTCTTCTGGCATTGTGCACTTAGGTTGACTTAATGAAGACTCTAAATCCAATCCTCTTTCGGTCGCTAATTTTTGAGCCTGTTGTAATACTGCTTCTTCTGTGATCATTTGTAGAAAATCATCCTTTCCTAAAGGAGCAATACCTTCTCCAACACACAATAACTGTTGCAATCGACCTGGTGGTCCCGAGAGTGCTTGAATTTCTCGATCAAATATAATAGCATATGCACTATCATCATTTACTAAACAATAAATTCTTCCATGATAAATTTCGCTTGATGGTCCGATCTCTTTAAAAAAATAACCGTCAGTTCGCTTTTTTATTCTTAATTGTGGTTTTTGCATTATTGGAGTTTGACTTAATATGTTTATAAGTTTTTGTGTGGTTTAGTGGCTACCTAATTTTTTAATTACGGCGGTTTTATGCACTAAGGTTAGCATTGTGCATATATATAAAAAAAGAAAAAAAATAATAGTGTGATTGGAAATTAAATCTGTTTTGTTTGATTAAATTTAATCATAAACTTTTCCAATACAATTTGTGGGGCGAATCCCTTATTACTACAAGTTTTCATAAATTCGTCATAAATTTTTCTGTCAACATTGTAGTCGAGTCGTCTTTTTTGTGCATCTGGTGGTGTTGCTGCCATATTTTACCTCCCTTATTAAAGTATAATTATAATAAACAATGGCTATATAAATTTAATTAAAAAAATAAAAATGACCACATCGTGGTCATGTGAATAATTTTATCTGTTGAAAATCGCGGCGATGATTGAGATAATTGCACCTATTACAACTATCCAGCCCGCAATTGCAACAACTAAATCTGGCATTCCCGGAATCCATAGTCCTACTTTCGCAACCTTATCTGCCTGGATCATTCCAGAACCGACAGCTAAAGAAACAAGAATTCCAACTATCCAAGCAATGAATGCCGAAAAAGTGAACCTCTTTTTCTCCTGACTTCCCTGTGTTGTTTTTGCCATTATTGTTTTTCCTCCTTTTTAATGTGTTTTGATTTTGGAATGGTTATGATTACCCCAAAAACTACTAAAAAAATAATGACTAATGAAATTATATATGTATCTGTTAATTGAGATGAAATTCCCCCATATATGTTTTGAACCCCGAACGGAGAAACCCTATCTGGATTCAAACTACAAAGGCCCCACGAATACACCGGATTTGGCACATTTGGTGCTATTTGGCATGGTACTACTTTAATAAAAAATGACGCAACAAGAAAAGTTATTGATGCAAGAACTGGAGTTAAAAGCTTAGTTTTCCACCTCATGTTTGTTTAAGGTTGCGGTTGTTTATAAATGTTTTGTGACAAAATAATTCTTTTATATCTTATTATGTGTTGATGTGTTTGTTTGAGTGTTTTATCTCCCGTTTTTGTTTTTTATCGTCTATAAAAAATAGTTCGGCTTGCCTACGGCAAGCCTCAAAAACAGTCCGTTTAAACACAGGAAACGCCTCTGTTTACAATAAAAACAAACGAGATCAAACAACTGTTTATAAAAAATGCCACAAATTAGTGATTTTTTGGAGATTTTAATCCTATGTTTAGATCCCACCTACCCGTTTAGCTGATGTTTTACGGTTGTTTAGAATATAACTAGTTTTTATTATTTATCCGACGTGTATATGTATTGTTTTATAAATAAACATAAGATAAACACCCGCCTAAATACCCCTATTTTTCATATCTTTTTGAAAAATATAGAAAGATTTATAAAGGTAGCTGTTTAAACAATAATAAGATGTTTAGCTGGTTTAAAAAAAGAGATGATGCGAGCAGATTACAAGAAGAAATAAAGAATTCTTTTGATGCTGTGAAGGGTGATTTTAATAAAGTTGGTCAGTGGATAACGCATTTCGACGCCAATCACAAGGAATATAAGGATGAAATAGATGAAATGAAGAAACAAATATTTACCCTACAAAACGAAATTGATGACATAAAAGATTTTGTTTCTTTGTTTGGATCTAAAATTTCCAAACAACAACAGGCGCCAACTATAAAACAACATGGTATTTCTACTATTCAAGAACATGTGCAAACAGCCGTTCAATCAGGCATTTTGGACAATTTAACACTCATGGAGAGAGCTATTGTTTGGGCTCTTGTAAATTCTGAAGATAAATTAAGCTATGAAGACTTGTCTGTAGTGCTAGGAAAAGACAAAAGTACTATCAGGGGCCAGATAAATGCTATAAAACAGAAAAGTGTGGGTCTAATAGAGGAATCTAGAGAGACAAATGGGAAGAAAAGAGTGTATATACCTGAGGAAATGAAGCAAATTATACTCAAAAACGCAAAAGTGAGAGTTAAATCACAAAAGAAAACCTAGAAATCGATTTGTACATACTGAAAAAGTGAGATCTTAATTATCGTTTTAGGGAAACGGTAAAAAAGTGAGTTCATTTTTTTAGACAAAAAAACGATTTTAAGTGAAAAAGTGAGCCTAGCCTTATCTCTTAGAAAGTGAGAGTGGTGTTTTAATAAAAAAACACCGACGACGAACTCGAATAAAAAAGATTCGAGGTCTGATATTCTACTATAAACGTAGATATTCGTTTAGCCGAAGGTCTGTTTATCGTTTAAAGCCCTCGAAGCTTAATAATTGTTGATAAAGAAGCAATTTTTTGAAGATTTGGAGAGATTTTAAGTGTGATTTGCTTGTTATTTAAGCGTTGCTTAACTATTGGGATTCCTTTTAAAGAAAGTTTGATTACGTAGTCTCTAATTGAGGATTCGCTTAGGCCCAGATTTGAAGCAATAGTCTTATATGTTATTTCGTCTAGTCCCTTGGTTTCTAAAGTATAAATTGTACTAAAAACCAACATTTCTTGGGCGGTTAGTCTCTTAAACTTCAGACGGATCTCTTTTTTAAGATTATCGAGGCTATTTAGGGTTTCTTGGATGTTCTCAATGTTTATATTTTGATCTATTTTTGGTTCAAAACTACCCAAAATGTCTGTCTGTCGGATGGTCTGTCTGTCTGTTAATGTGTCTGTTGGAACCCCCCTATTTCCTGTGGAAACATCATTTATGTCTTGTTGGAACCCCCCTATTTCCTGTGGAACTGTTGGATTATGTGTCTGTGTGTCTGTTGATATATGGATATTTGCTGGGTTTTGTGTCTGAATTGTTGGTTGTCGTGAAGCGTTTCTCAATTCATTAACCTCGACTGATAGATTTAAGATTTCATTTCTAAGAAAACTCATTTCCTCTTTAATTCTCTGAAAGGCCTCTTTTATTGGATCCATTTTACTAAGAAATCGTTTCTCTTTTTAATATTATTTGTTCTGAGAAATATAGATTGTAATATGCTGCTTGAATTATAGCGCTTGCTCGATTTTTTGTTGTACTTCTTGTCGCTTTTGCTGGTGCTGATTATAGATTTCATAAGCTCCGTTTGATATTCTCCACCTGGAGCGTCTTTCATATTTTATTCCCTCTGGATTTTTATCGACTTTCACAACCAAATCCTTCTTTTCTAGCTCGTGAAGAAGTGTTTTCATAAACTCTTCATCTCTAGCCAGCTCTTTAGCTATGTCTGACGTAAAAACTTGTTTTGGAAATATACCGAACAAAAAAAACAGTAATTGTTCCTGTATTTTCTCTCTTTTTTCACTAGAAATTCTTGGCATAGCTATTTATTCGGTTTTGAGTTTAAATATGTTTTGGAAAAAATAGAAAGATATAAAAAGAAGACTCCTCTGAGGTATATATTCTAGAATTTTTATAAAATTAGGAGATTTTTGTATGGAAAATAAATTTAATTATGTGACCTCGCGAAGAGACGATGAACTAGCTGAAAGCTTGGATCCGCTTGTTAAAGAGTGGTTTTTTTCTAGATTCCCTAGTTTTTCACTGACTCAAAAATATGGGGTTCTTCCTGTTTTTGAAAGAAAGAGTATTTTAATATCTGCTCCAACTGGTGGAACTAAGACTCTAACTGCATTTTTATCTATTTTAAACTACTTAGTTGGCTTAAGTAGAAAAAACGAGCTTGAAGATAGAATTTATGCGGTATATTGTTCGCCGCTTAAGGCATTAAGTAGTGATATTTTTGTAAATTTAATCGAGCCACTGAAACAAATTGAGGAATTAGCGGAAAAAAAAGACATTAAGATGCAAAAAATTCAAATCGGATTAAGAACTGGTGACACGACTGCTAATGAAAAGGCTAAAATGGCCCGGAAATCACCTCATATTTTAATTACAACACCCGAAAGCTTGGCAATTATGATAAATTCTCCCAAGTTCGTTGAAAAATTCTTTAGATTGGAGTTTATGATTGTGGATGAAATACATTCTTTGGCCGAAAACAAGAGGGGAACACACCTAAGTTTAATTTTAGAGAGAATTCAGGCATTATCTGTGATGCCAATTGTGAGAATTGGGTTGTCTGCAACCGTCTCACCACTAGAGAAAATAGCAAATTATCTTGTTGGGCAAGATAGAGAGTGTTTAATTGCAGATGTTGAGATGATAAAAAAGTTGGATTTACAGATTTTAACACCTGTCGAAGACTTTCTAAAGACCGATTCTGTGGAATTGAACATAAAATTATATGAAATGATGGATAAATTAATACAAAAAAATAAAACTACGCTAATTTTTACCAACACTAGGGCTGCAACCGAACGAGTGGTTAATAATTTAAAGGAAAAATTTCCAAAAAACTACTTTGAAAACATCGGAGCACACCACTCTTCACTTTCAAAGGAGCACAGACAAGAGATTGAGCAGAATCTACGAGATGGAAAATTGAAGGTCGTGGTATGTTCTACTTCTTTAGAGCTTGGAATTGATATTGGTTATATAGATTTAGTAATTTTATTAGGAAGCCCCAAGGCTGTTTCGCGTGCAATGCAGAGAATTGGTCGTGCTGGACATCAATTACACGAGACCGCGCGTGGAAAATTTATAGTTTATGACTTTGATGATCTTGTGGAGTGTGCAATTATACAAAAAAATTCAAAAGAGAAAATTATTGATGAGGTTCATATCCCTGAAAATTGTCTAGATGTGCTTGCTCAGCAGATTTTTGGGATGTCTATATATAAAACATGGCACGTGAACGAAATGCTTAATCTCATAAAACAAAGTTATTGTTATAGGAATCTAACAAGAGATGATTTTTTTTCGGTAATATCGTATCTTTCTGGAGAATATGATTTAAATGTGAGAAATCTATATTCTAAAATATGGTATGATTCGACCACTGGGCAGGTTGGAAAACGTGGAAAGCTGGCTAGAATGATATACATGACTAATATTGGAACTATCCCGGACGAAAGCTTCGCGAGCGTGGTAGATAGAAGTGGGAATAATATAGGAAAAATAGATGAATCATTTCTTGAAAAACTAAAAAAGGGAGATGTTTTTGTTTTGGGCGGTAAAAAATATCAATTCTTATATAATAAAGGAATGAAGGTTTATGTTGTGCCATCTGATAGAAAGCCCACTATTCCATCCTGGTTTTCAGAAATGCTTCCGTTAAGTTTTACAACCGCATGCTCTATTGGAAAATTTAGACGCCTTTTGGATGAAAAATTTAGGGCTAAAAAATCTCCAGAAGAAATCAAAGGGTTCATAGCCGAATATGTTTATTCCGATGAAAAAACGGCTCAAACCATATATAACTATTTTCAAAAACAGTATAAAACATCTTTAATCCCTAGTGATAAAAAAATAGTAGTGGAGGAATTTAATTCAGATGGTAAAAGGTATATTATTTTTCATAGTTTATTTGGTAGGCGGGTTAATGATGCGCTCTCTAGAGCTTGTGCGTTTAGTGTTGCCTCGGCAAGAAAAAGAGATGTTGAGGTTGGAATAAGTGATAATGGATTTTTTATAGCCGGAAAAGAGATTGAGACCGAAAAAATATTAAAAGGTTTAAGGCTTTTAAATGAAAATAATATCAGAAAGGTATTAGATGAGGCTATTGATAAAACTGAGGTTTTAAAGAGGCGTTTTAGACATTGTGCAGCTAGGAGTCTTATGATTTTAAGAAATTATAGAGGATATACGAAGTCGGCTGGAAAACAACAGATGTCTAGTCATTTTTTACTCGCAGCTGTTAATAAAAGTACTAAAGATTTTCCAATTTTAAAAGAGGCAAGAAGAGAGGTTTTAGAAGATTTAATGGATATAACTAATGCTGCCGAAATATTGAGGCGGATTAACAACAATGAAATTAAAATTGAAACAAAAAATACAAAAATAATTAGTCCTTTTGCCATTAATCTTATTTTACAGAGTCATGCGGACGTTATTAAAATTGAAGATAAAAATGCGTTTATTAAACGGGTTTGGGAGGAATTGGAAAAATGAAAATATATGATTTTGATGTTATTGATCGGTGTTTATTTTGGAAAAAAGAAAAAACTCTAATAATTGGAGATTTACATTTAGGATATGAAGATGGGTTGATGCAGCGTGGGATTGCAATTCCTAGAAATCAATTAAGTATGACTTTACAAATTTTAAAGAGTGTTTTTGAAAAAACTGGAAAAATTAATAAAATAATCCTTCTTGGTGACGTAAAGCACTATTTTGGAAAAATATTAAGACAAGAGAGGGACGATTTTGGGTCTATTATTCAGCTTTTTAGTGATTTTTTAAATAAAGGCGGTAGTATTATAATTACGGCTGGTAATCATGATAAAATTCTATTTCCTATAACTGAAAAATATACAAACGTGAAAATAGTCGATAAATATATTGAAAAAAATATTTTATTCATACATGGAGATAGTTTGAGTGTAAAAAAATCATATGAGGATATTAAAAACAAAAATATAAAATTAATTATTCTGGGACATTTTCATCCTGCTTTTTTACTAAGAGATAAAGGAAGTATAAAAGAAGAAAAATATAAATGTTTTTTATATGGTAATTCTAAGGAATATAATAAGGATGTTATTTTTGTTCCAAGTTTTTTTCCCTTAATTGAGGGAAGTGATATAATAAAAGATTTAGAGATATATAATAAGGGCATGAAAATAATACTAATATCTGAAAATGGAAAAATCTATAATTTTGGGCAAATAATGTAAAAATCAGATCCCAATAATTTCTATTTTTGGGAATACCTCTGGTTGAAATTCTTTTTTCTTTCCCAATACCCTATCGGCTAAAGTTAAAACAAAGAGATGCTGAAATCCATGATAAGCTACACGTACATATTCATCTCCATTTACGTGACATTGTGTATTTCCAATTTGAATAATTGGCACTACTACTTGCGCCTGAATTCTTTTTTCTAAAAGAATTCCTTCTAAATCTGACTTGTTTTGCATTAAAACTTCTGCAGCTATATTTCTTTCTGGGAATATAACTCTCTTCCTAAGGGGCCATGTTTTTTAAGAGAATATCCCGCTGTTAATAACGCTTGATTAATTTGTGTTCCGCCACCCACACAAACAACCGTATCTCCTTTCGCAGATATCCTTCTTATAAAATCGATTGTACTTGGATTTTGATATAAATCCCCTGAAACCTTTATTAGTGCATATGTCATAAATTTGAAACTAAAAAACGAACTTATAAATTTAACGCCCAGACCCAGAATCGAACTGGGATATCCTTGCGGAAACCGGTTTTCGAGACCGGCGCAGTACCATTGTGCCATCTGGGCATAAAAATTAGATTAATATATAATATATAAAAGTACTTATTAGAATTATTCTTTTTTACCCAATTGCAATCTTGGTAATTGAACATGTGGTGGTAAATTCATTTCTTCCTCTAATTCTAATGCTTTAATAGATGCTTTTTGCATAATTGCATTCAAAATAATTAAATTCATTTCGCTATCCATTTTTTTATCGTTCCAACTCTCAAGTGTATCTTTCATGGTTTTTTGATCTAAAGATAAAAACATTTTACCCTCTAATTCTACTTTACCCAAAGAAGTATAATCTATACCAAATTTAAAATCTACTAAAAGAAGTTCTTGTTTTGAATTATCAGATTTAAATTTTTCAATTGATTTAATGTTTATATTTGGAGTGATTTTTAATTCTCCTTTTAATTCATCGTTTCTCTCTACGAGTATCTTTGAATACTTGAATCCTGCTAATTTGATTTCTTTTGCCATCTTATTTTTGAGAATATTTAAACTAAATCTTCTTCTGAAACAACCATAAAGTCACCTACAGCTATAACGGAATTAAATGGAATTAATGCTTCCCTATCCTTTGTTCTTTCCAATGAAAGATTTGCTGTATATGGTGTAAGGTCCTTTAAAACTAAATGAATTAATTCACCAGTCTTTGTTTCAAAAGTTAAGTCTTTTGCAACACCTAACTTCTTTCCTTCTTTAGTTACCACTTGTTTTCCCAATAAACTTCTAAAAGGTCTTTTGTCCATATTGATTTTATATAGGATTTATTTATAAATCTTTGTATAGTTGTTTATATAATATTACTCTTATTATACTTTATATATAATTATAATATATTATTAATTAATTATTACTAAAGTTATTCGTTTTTAGGTTAAAATATACACTCTCTCACCCTATAATTTCTCATGGAGATATATTTATAAAGAGAAAAATGATTTTCAAAATGTCAAATATATATTTATAAGTATTTATATTATATAATATATATATTATAATATATTATATATAAGTATATATATCACATTTTTTCTTTTTAGCGTATATAAAACTAGATAGGAAACAGGGGGGAGGGGGAGTTTTTTGTTATTTTTAATAATATTTTTTAAAATAAATATAAGTATGAAAATAAGATAAAAAACACATATTTTTATAAGAAGAAGTTTCCATAAGAAATGAAGGTTATAGGGACTAATCTTTCCGATATATGAATATTTAAATAGTAAGTATTTTTTAATAAATAAAGGAAATAAAATGGGTGTTCAAATAGGTCATATTTTCGATTCTGCTATGAAGAGTTCTTTATTTAAGGATAAAAGTGTTTTACAAACAAACTATACTCCTCAATCTATTCCTCACAGAGATAAACAAATAGAACAAGTTGCTTCTATATTAGCTCCAATTTTAAGGGGAGAGAGAACAAGTAATCTTTTTGTATATGGAAAAACAGGTACAGGCAAAACTCTTTCTATTCAATATGTTAGAGAAGAATTATTAAAAAAATCCAAAGAAATAGGAGTAGATATTAGAATAGAATATCTTAATTGTAAGTTAAAAAAGGTTGCAGATACAGAATATAGAATATTAGCAGCACTTATTGAATTATTGGGCAGTAAAGTGGCAGATACAGGACTTCCGACAGGACAGGTTTATTCTAAATTTGTAGAGTTAATAGACAGTAAAAAACAAATAGTAGTTATAATTTTTGATGAAATAGACCAGGCAATTAAAAAAATTGATGATAACTTTCTTTATACATTAACTAGATTAAACTCTGAGTTAAGTAAGGCTCAAATTTCTCTTATAGGTATATCTAATGATGTTACATTTTTAGAAAATATAGATCCTAGAGTAAAAAGTTCATTAGGAGAAGAAGAAATTGTTTTTCCACCATATAATGCAGTTCAATTAAAAGATATATTAAATGAGAGATGTAAACAGGCATTTAAAGAAAATGCGGTAGATGAGGCAGTTATCAACAAATGTGCCGGATTTGCAGCTAGAGAGCACGGAGACGCGAGAAGAGCATTAGATTTACTTAGAATAGCGGGCGAACTAACCGAAAGAGATGGAAAAACCAGAATAACTGAGGAATATATAGATCAGGCTAATCAAAAAATAGAAAAAGATAAAATTTTAGATATAGTTGAAACGGAACCCGCACAATTTCAAGCAGTCCTTTATTCTATTTTACAGCTTAATAAAGAACAAAAAGGGGAGATAAAAAATTTTTTTACGGGAGATATTTTTAATTATTATCAAGATGTATGTAATAAAGTAAAAATTGAGGTTTTAACACAAAGAAGAATATCAGATATTATTGGTGAAATTGATATGTTAGGCTTAATTAATGCTAAAGTTATTTCAAAAGGGAGGCACGGAAGAACAAGAGAGGTAAAATTATCTATTCCTTCAAATCTTTTAGATAAGGTTGAAGCAATATTAGTTGAATCGTTAGGAATCTAACTTTTCACTTGAACAAATTAAACTGCCGACCAGCAGTGTTGAGAGTGATATGGGAGACAAAAAAGAAATATTAAAGTTATGTATGCAGAAAGGATTTTTAATTGATAAAGAAATTCTAGAAATCTTCTTATTATTTGATAATACATTTATTTCTATAGTTGTTGATGGGTTATTTAGTATAAAATTAAAAGAAAAGGTAATTACAAAGAAGATAGTTATAGAAAATAAAGATTTCTTATATAGATGTTTTTCAAGTGTTTCAGAAAAAGACAATTTTAATAAATTAATGGGGTTTTTAGGCGTTTCTTTATTAAATACAGACAATAAAGAGATAATAAATAAAAAAATTAAAATATTAACTCCTCAAAATTTTGATTCTAAAAAAATAGAGGTGGAAGACTTTATTTTACATTTTAGAAACAGATATGAACAATTAAGACAAATATTAGAACAAAGAGATATAGAAAATCTAAGATCATTAAGGAGAATTAGTAGGGATGGAGAGAGTCAGAATATTATAGTTATGATTAGAGATAAAAAAATAACAAAAAATAACAACATTATTTTTGAAGTAGAAGATTTAACCGGAAGTGCAAAATTTTTAATAAATAATAATAAAACTACTATTTTTGAAAAATGTAAAAATGTGCTTCTGGATGAGGTAATATGTTTTAATGTTTCAGGCAGTGGAGATCTTTTTTTTATAGAGGATATAATTTTACCAGATATTTTTTTAAAAGATAAAAAATTATTAAATGATGAAATTTTGGTGGCATTTGCTTCAGATATTCATATAGGGTCAAAAATGTTTTTAGAGGAAAAATTTCTAAATTTTATTAATTGGATTAATGGAGAATATGGAAGCGAACAAGAAAAACAAATGTCTAAAAAAATTAAATATTTATTTTTGAATGGAGATAATATAGATGGCGTTGGTGTTTTTCCGGAACAAGAGAATTTTTTAAATATAAGAGAAATAACAGACCAATACAATAAATTAGTTGATTATTTAGATATGATTAGAAAAGATGTTAATATAATAATTTCTCCAGGGCAACACGATGCAGTTTGGGTTGGTGAGCCACAACAATCAATTCCCAAAAAATGGGTACAAAGACTATATGATATGAAAAACGTAAGTATTATTTCAAATCCATCTCTAGTGGAAATAGAGGGGCAAATCAAAATATTGGTATATCATGGTGCAAGTTTTCATGGGGTTATAGATCAAATTCCAGAGATAAGAATAAATTATGGACACAATAATCCAACTATGGTTTTAAAGGAACTTTTAAAAGCGAGACATTTGGCGCCAACACATGGAGAGTGTGATTATATTCCAAATGGCAAAAAAGACTTATTAGTGATAGACGAGATTCCAGATATTATTACGACTGCAGATTGGCATAGGTCAGAGGTTTCTGAATATAATAATATATTACTGATTTCTAGTTCGTGTTGGCAGTCAAAAACTCCGTTTGAGGAAAAAGTGGGTAATAATCCGGACCCGTGTAAGGTTCCTGTTTTAAATTTGAAAAATAGAGAAATAAAAATAATGGATTTCTCTGGAGGACAAAATGACAGCAAATGAACAATATTTTAATAAAATAATAAAAGGCGTTAGGGAAGAGTATTCTGTTGCAGAATTGGCTAGAAAAAAAGGATTAGATCCTGTTGAAAAAGTTGAAATTCCTTTAGCTATGTCGCTTGCCGAAAAGGCGGTGGGGTTGATTTCTACCGTTTATCCACAAATTGGGGGAGATATTGGAAAAAAAATATCTGATAAAATTTTGGAATTAGAAAAAGAATTTGGACAATTAGATATTGCAGTGAGTCTTAAAATTGCCGAAGAAATTTCAAAAGAAAGATTTTGTAAGTTTTCTTCTTTATTAGAGGCAATAGATGCCGGTATAAGAGTGGGTTTTGCATATTATACTCTAGGGGTAGTTGCTTCGCCCATAGAGGGATACACTGGCTTAACACTAGAAAAAACGAAAGAAGGAAAAGATTATTTCGTGGCTCATTTTTCTGGGCCAATCAGATCTGCCGGAACTACTGCGATGTGTGTCGTTTTAATAATAATTGATTACTTAAGGGAATTATTTGGATATGCAAAATACGATCCAGATGAGAACGAAATAAGAAGATATGTTGCTGAAAATTATGATTATCACGAGAGGGTTGCAAATTTACAATATTTACCAACAGAAGAGGAAATTTTGTTTTTGGCTAAAAATATTCCAATACAGATAGATGGAGATCCCACGGAAGATAAAGAGGTTTCTAATTATAAGGACCTAAAAAGAGTGAAAACAAATTTTATTAGAGGGGGAATGTGTTTATGTTTTTCTGAGGGTTTAGCGCAGAAGGCACAAAAGGGATGGAGACTATTAAAGAACTCTAAAGACAAGGGGTTTCAATCTACTGGATGGGATTTTCTTCCTGATTATATAATATTACATCAAAAAAGAGAAAAAGGAACAAAGGAAACATCTGCTACATATATGAAAGATTTGGTTGCGGGTAGACCCGTTTTTGGACATCCTTCACGTTCTGGGGGTTTTAGATTTAGATATGGAAGATCTAGGGTTTCTGGGTTTTCTGCCAATGCGGTACATCCGGCCACAATGTTTATTTCTAATAGTTTTTTATCTAGTGGAGTTCAGTTAAAAACCGAGAGGCCTACTAAGGGGTGTATTGTTACTAGTTGCGATTATATTGATGGACCAATTATAAAATTAAAAAATGGTAGTGTAAAAAAAATAGAAGATTTAGAATATGCAAAAAAGATTTACAAGGAAATTGATGAAATATTATATTTTGGAGATATTCTTTTTCCGCTGGGCGATGTGATTAATCGTAATGCGGAACTTCCTCGAGCGGGTTATGTGGAAGAGTGGTGGGGGTTGGATTTAAGTAAAAAAAGTTCTGAATTAAATATTTTCGAAGAAGTTGATGAATATAATGTTTCTTTTAAGGATGCTGTTAATTTTTCTATAAAATACAATATACCGCTTCATCCAAATTTTATTTTTTACTGGACTCAAATCTTAAGAGAGGAATTTTTTTATCTTTTAGATTGGATGCAGTGGGCACAGTGGAATGGAAAATTGATTTTGCCGTTTTCTAAGCGGGAAGAAGAAATTTTTTCAAAATCTAAGAGAGCGCTAGAACTTTTGGGTGTTGAACATGAGGTAGTTTTGGATAATGTTGTGATAAGTGATGCCGAGGTTCTGTTATTTAATTTTGGGTTAGATAGTGGCTCAAACTTCAAAAAATCATTTGAAAAAATTATTAAAGAAAACATTGATTCTGAAAAACAAGTTTTGGAAATTATAAGTTCTCTGTGTAAATTTATTATTAAAGATAAGGCGGGAGATTTTATTGGCTCTAGAATGGGAAGGCCGGAGAAAGCCAAACTTAGAAAATTAACTGGAAGTCCGAACTGTCTTTTTCCCGTTGGAAATGAAGGCGGAAAATTTAAAAGATTAGATGAGGCGGAAAATTCAGGTTTTGTGAAATCTACTTTTCCAATTTGGTTTTGTGAAAAATGCAACAGGGAAACGATTTTGAATAGTTGCGAGATTTGTGGAGAGAACACCAAAAGACGATATTATTGTGTGCAATGTGCAGAGGTAAAGCCACATGGAGAGTGTGGGTGGCATGGAAAGTGCTTAGGATATTATAATAGAAAGGTTGAAATTAAACCGATTTTTAATTATTTTTTAAAAGATACGGATGTTGACAGGGTGTTATTAAAAAACACTAAGGGTATTAAGGGAACAAATAATGAGGGGCGTGATTTTGAGGTTATATCTAAGGGGTTGTTGAGGGCGAAGTATGGGTTAAGTGTTAATAAAGACGGCACGATAAGATATGATGCAACAGAAATACCGATTACTCATTTTAAACCAAAAGAGGTTGGTGTGTCGGTTGAAAAATTAAGGGAGTTGGGATATGACATAGATGTTTATGAGAAAATCTTGGAATCAGAGGACCAGATTTTAACTTTGATGCCACATGATATAATACTTCCGTGTTGTCCCGAAACTAAAGATGAGAGGGCAGATGATGTTTTTCTAAATATAACCAAGTTTATTGATGATTTACTGGAAAATGTTTACAAGTTGCCAAGATATTATAATTTGAAATCAAGAGAAGATTTGGTGGGTCAGTTGGTTGTTTGTATGGCTCCACATAATTGCGGTGGTGTTGTTGGTAGAATTATTGGTTTTTGTAAATTACAAGGACTCGTTGCGAGTCCATTTATGCATGCGGCCATTAGAAGAGATTGTGATGGAGATGAGGCTTCGATTATGTTACTGATGGACGTGTTGTTAAATTTTTCTAGAAAATTTTTACCTTCACATCGTGGCGGAACTCAGGATGCACCGTTGGTTCTTAATTCTAGAATTCGTGCTGGTGAAGTAGACGACCAGATTTTAGATTTTGAAACTTGTTTTAAATATCCGTTAGAATTATATGAGTGTGCGGATAAAAGAAAACATTCTTCTGAAATAAAAATAGAAACGGTGAAAAGCTTGTTAAAAAGAGATGAGGATCCGTTTATTAAAATGGGATTCACGCATAATATAACAGATTTTAATGCGGGCGTAATAAATTCGTCTTATAAGGTTTTACCCACAATGAAGGAAAAGGTGGCGGCGCAGATGGATTTGGTTGATAAGTTAAGGTCGGTTGATAGTTCGGATGTGGCTCGATTGATTATAGAGAGGCATTTTATTAGAGATATTAGGGGAAATCTTAGAAAATTTTCGCATCAGCAGTTTAGATGCTCTAGTTGTAATGAGAAGTTTAGAAGACCACCATTAATCGGAGTGTGCACTAAGTGTGGCGGAAAAATTATATTTACCATTTCTCAAGGTAGTATAAGAAAATATTTAGAGGAGGCTATTTCTATGGCTAATAAATATAATATTCCTAGTTATACGAAGGAGTCTTTGGATTTGGCAAAATCATATATAGAAAGTATTTTTGGAAAAGAGGAAAAACAAGAAAAATTGGGAATGTAGGGCGGGTGACGGAATTTATAAATTGGCGAGGCCGGAGGTGGCAGTCAGTATTCTCCACAATAAATAAAGAGGGCGCGATAAATTTATAAGTTATAGAGAACCACCCTTCTTCATGAAGAAACAAATACCTCAATTAATGCAAAATACGGGCATTTCGGCAGACTATCGAAATCAATATTGTTGGATGTTTGTTTTGTTTAGTTCAGTATTTAGTCCTGAAGAGCGAAATGAGACAATTTTAAAAATGTCTGCTGAAAAATATTTTAAGAGATATGAAGAATGGTTCGATTCTTCGGTTTATGAGATTGATTTTACAAATCCTAGAATAGATTTATTGAATCAAATCGCGGATTATATTAATTTGAGAAGGCAACAGAAGAAATTAGATGTAGAAGAACTTGTAGCTCTTGCTGAAAGTGCCCACGATTTGATTCTGCAATAAGTCGAATTGGATGAGGGAGAACCCATCACTTTCTTAGGTGGGAAGAAAGCTAAGTTTTTCGAATTGAGCCCAATCGTCTTTAAACGAACTTCTCGAACTTTTAGCACCCCAATCCCCCTAATTTGACACTTTCAAGCTTATGACCTTAGGAATTTTTGTAATCTTCACTATGTATTTCATTACCACCTTAAGATGATAAGATATAGTTATAAAGAAAAGAGTTTGTGCTGAAACATGGCATTTACTCACCTTCATTTACATACGGAGTATAGTCTTCTTGATGGAGCTACGAAGGTTGAGAAATTATTTGATCATATAAAGAGTTTGGGTATGGATTCGGTCGCCATTACAGAGCACGGTAATATGGGTGCAATTATTAAAAAGTTTCAATTGGCGAAGAAGGCGGGAGTAAAATTAATTTTTGGATTTGAGGCGTATATAACAGAAAATATGTTGAAAAAAGAAAAGGGCGGAAAGGATTATCACCTTATTTTATTAGCTAAGGATTTAGTTGGATATCAAAATTTAATTAAGTTGGTTTCGATTGCAAATGGTGAGGGTTTTTATTATAGACCCAGAATTGATCGCGGGGTTTTGAAAAAATATTCTGAGGGAATTATTTGTATGAGTGCGTGTATCGCGAATGATATTTCTAGGGCGGCGATGGATAGTAAATTTGAAGATGCGGAAAAAATATTAGAATCTTACTTAGAAATATTTGGAAAAGAAAATTTTTATTTAGAAGTTCAAAATCATGGGATACCGGAAGAAGAGGTGGTTAGGAGATTTTATAAAAAAATGGCTGAGAAACACGATCTTAAAATTGTTGCTACAACAGATAGCCATTATTTAAAAAAAGAAGATAAGCATGCGCATGAAATTATGTTGGCAATTCAAACGAATGCGTTAATGAGTGATCCGAATAGAATGATGTTTAGTGGAGATGGTTATTATGTTATGGGAGAGGAAGAAGTTAGAGCGCTTTTTCCAGATAATCCAGAGTACGTCGATATAACAAGGGAGATTTCAGACAGGTGTAATGTGGATTTAAAAATTGGTCAAACTATTTTTCCAGAGTTTGAGGTTCCGGACGGAATGAGCCATAGAGATCATTTGTATAAATTATGTAAAGAGGGACTTGATGAAAAGTATGGCGGTAAGCCAAATTATAAAGAGGCGTTTGAAAGAATGGAATTTGAGCTTTCCGTGATTAATAAGATGGGTTTTGAGACTTATTTTTTAATTGTGGCAGATTTCATTCGAGATGCAAAAAAACATTGTCAGGTTGGTCCGGGTCGTGGTTCTGGGGCGGGTTCTATTGTGGCATATTGTTTAGGAATTACACAATTGGAGCCGTTGGGTTTGGGTTTGTTATTTGAGAGGTTTTTGAATCCAGATAGGGTTTCATTGCCGGATTTTGATATAGATTTTGGAAATAAGGAAGTCGTTCTCGATTACGTTAGAAAAAAATATGGTGCAGACAAGGTTGCGATGATTGGGACGTTTGGGACGATGGGTGCTAAGGCGGTTTTAAAAGATGTTATGAGAACTTTTAAGGTGCCGTTTGATGAGGCAAATGCGATTACCAAATTAGTTGATAGCGAAACAATACAGGAGTCATTAGATGCTAAAGATGCAAAAGGTCACCTAACTCCAGAGGCGTCTAAGTTGAGAGAGTATGCTGAAAAATATGAAGAAATTTTTAAGGCAGCTAGAACTCTAGAGGGATGTGTTAGGCATAAGGGGGTTCATGCGTGTGGTGTTGTATGGGGACAAAAGGGAATTACGGAATATATTCCAACTTATTCTAGGGACGGAGATATTGTTACACAGGTTGAGGGTCCAGATATCGAGGCATATGGCTTGGTTAAGTTTGATTTTCTTGGATTGGAGACGTTGAATATAATTAAAAAAGTTTTAGATGTAATTGGGAAAGATGATAAGTGGTTAGAAAATATTCCACTAGATGATGATGTGGTTTATGAGATGTTAAGGAAAAGTGAAAGTATTGGCGTGTTTCAAATTGAAAGCGAGGGAATGAGGAAAACCCTCTCGTTAGTTCAACCGACGTGTTTTGATGATATTATTGCGATTGTCGCGCTATATAGACCGGGACCAATGCAATATTTAGAGGTTTATGCAAATAGAAAGCACGGAAGGGAAACGGTCGAATATCCTCATGAAAGAAGTAGGGATATTTTGGGGCCGACGTATGGAATTATGGTTTATCAGGAACAAGTTATGCAATTAGCGAGAGAGCTTGCAAATTTTACAAGAGGTGAATCTGATACATTAAGAAAAGCAATCGGAAAGAAAAAACTGGATTTAATGATGCAGATGGAAAAGAAATTCAAAGATGGATGTTTAAATCATTCTGGTATGGACGAGAGAGATATAAATAAATTATGGGACGATATTGTTAAATTTGCTTCGTACTCTTTTAATAAAAGTCACGCCGCGGCTTATGCATTAATTTCTTATAGGACGGCATATTTGAAGGCGTATTATCCTGCGGAATTTTATGCAGCTACAATTTCTTCTTCTGTTAGTGACCCAGATAAGTTAAGCTTCTATTTGAATGCCGCAAGAGAGGAGGGGATTAGAATTTTGCCGCCAGATATTAATAGATCTCAGGAAAGTTTTAGTGTGGAAAAAATCGATGGAGAAAAGGTTATTCGTGTTGGGCTGTTCGGAATTAAAAACATTGGAGATGAGGCACTTAAGAGCATTATGCAAAATAGACCATATAAAAATTATCAAGATTTTGTAAATAAGGTAGATTTGTCTAAGGTAAATAAAAGAGTTTGTCATAATTTAATTTCTGTCGGGTGTTTTGATGATTTGGGCGTGAACCGTTCTAGTTTGTTAGCGATATATGAAAAAATAGCAAAAGAAAAAGATAAAAAAGAATCACAGAAAACTTTATTCGGAGGAATTGCTAACGTCGTTCAATATCCGGACTTACCACAGATGCCGTTAAAACATAGACTCGAAGTAGAGCAGGAGCTTTTGGGGGTGTGTGTTTCCGGACATCCGGTGGATGTTTATGCAGAATCTAAATCAAAATTCTTTTTATCGTATAATAAATTACAAGAGGATATTGAGACAGATGTTTTTGGTTTAGTGAAAAGATTTAGTCAGATTAGAACTAGTGGTGGAGACAATATGGCGTTTATGAATATACATAATAAAGAAGGAGATTTGAGAGTTACCGTTTTTCCTAGCGTGTTTAAAGATTGTGTCGAGGGAAAAAATATTAAAGAGGGTGTTGGGTTAAGAATTACTGGGAGTTTTGTGAAAAATAAAGAGTACGGCGACGCGTTTATTGCGAAGAAGATTGGTGTTTGTAAACCATTGGAGTTTTAGAATTACATTTATGAATTTAGTTCCCTAAAGAATAAAGGAAAAAACAAAAAATTGTTTATTCGGATTTAGTCCAGATGATGACATACTGGTCTCTCTATATCTAGATAGCCCAATAGTCCACTTTTATTTTCACCGGAGTGGTTTAATTCTTCTGCTACGGCACTGCAAAGTTCTCTAAATTCTGTAGTAGTTAGTGGTCTTTTTGCGACCATAGCTAGCCCTTCAGCTCTTTCCATTGTATTACGATTTAATGAGCCCGGATAGAACCCCGTTGTTTCTTGTGTTAAATTTATGAAATCATAGGGCATATGAAATCCTTCTCCGCGTTCAAAAAATAAGTTTCCTCCTTTTATTTCTCTAGCTAGTGCGGTTAGTGAGATGTTGTCGTAAGCAACTTTTGGTTTTTCGATAGAAATTCCCCAATCGGTTAACGGTTCATATACAATACCGTTATCGGTGACACCCCTGGTTTGGCGGACGGGTATTCCATTAATACTGGTCACTTTGTAGACTTGTGCTACATGAGATTCCTCGATGTCTGCGTCTTTAAGTGTATTCATTTTATTTATTACCTCCTTTCAGTTCTTCAGTTTTATTTTGAGTTATGACTGATTGGCTTTCTCTTTCAATTTTATTTTGTATTTTTTGCATTATTTTTGTTTTTGTGTTTTGTTTATTTCTTTCTTTTTCAAAATTCCTTAAAAAATAAAGGAAAAATAAAATTTGTTTATTAAAATCAGCTGTAGTACGGATTTCTGTTCTGCTCATATAACTCATTAATTTCTTTTAGAGTTAGAAATCCTGCTGCTAACCCTGCAAGGGCAAATATAAATATCTTGTTTCCATAAATTTCCCTTTTTCTTTCTATTTGTACATTTGTTTGTACTGCAGGTTGTACTTTTGTTACCGTACACGTTAAGTATCCAGGAGTAGCTTTTGTTAGTTCTACCTTTGATTCAAAATCACTATTGTTATGGAATGTCCTTCCCTTAATTATAGGATTAGCTTCTGCGTTTTTCCTGTAATAGTTTTCAAAAGAAGACGCTTCTATATACCCCCTTTGGAATCCTCCTACAACATATGTTTGATCATCTTTCATTCCTCTATAAAAGTTATAGGTGGTAGGTATTCTTTCTCCAACTGGAACTGTTTCACTTGTTGTAACTCTTTCTAAGGAACCGCGGTTTGTAAAGTAGCCCTTATTTTCTCGGTATGTTCGATTATATCCGCTAACGTTTAAAGAACAACCCCTCATGCTTCCCATCAGGACCCCTATTGAAATGGCAAGAGGAATCGCTTGTCTGATTTTCTCTTTTATTTCTAATTTTGTATATGCTTCCATTTTATTTCAAACCTCCTTTCATCACTTCATTTTTAATTTGAGTTGTGACTGATTGGCTTTCATTTGCGGTTTTTTTGTTTTTTGTTTCCATTTTTTTTGTTTTTTGTTTAGTCTCTTTCTCTTTCAAAATTTCCTAAAAAATAAAGGAAAAATAAAAAATTATTATAGATAGTGGCCAAGTTCTAATTCGAAGAATCTCCTTATGTCCTTACTGTTAGAGTTGTCGTCTCTCATTCTCTCATAGCTTCTTATTACATCTTGCTTGTAAGATTTGTCAAGCATTCTAAATGCATAGATTGCATTTACGGCCGCATCTTTCATTTGCTGTTGAGATTCTCTATCTGTACAACTCGCACAAGAATGATCTTGTGTAGTGATAGCTTCTTCGTATGAATTCACCAGTGCTCTTTTAAAAGATCTCGCGGGGAGGTCTTTCGCTAAAGCTTCTAAAATGCGACTTCTTACTGGGAAAGGCATTGCCTCAGCAGTATTTATCATCTGTCTATATGCCTTAGCAACATCTCTTGGAGATTGTCTAAAACTATTCTCATTTCTTTCTGTTTTCATTTTTAGTTTAATCCCCCTTTCATCACTTTCTTTTTAGTTTGTTTTTGTTGTATCATTTGTTTTTATTTTGTTTTACTTATTAGTAGTAACATAATAGAGTATATCAAAGTTTGGTTGTAATAGTTGCGAATAATGGGAATATTTATATACTAATTACTATTAAGTGTATATATGAGCGAAATTATAGATAAAAAGGATTTGAGGCTGATTTATCATTTGTCGGACAATGCGAGGCAGAGTCAGACGCAACTTGCGAAGAAGGTGGGCCTAAGTAAAAATGCAATTAAATATCGTATAGAAAGATTAAAAAAAACTGGAGTGATAAAGAATTTTAGTGCGACTGTAAATCTTGGAAGCTTAGGACTTACGACGTACACCATGCTTTTGAGGTTTAATGAAGATATTTACAAGGATAAATCTATAATTAATTTTTTTAAGGAGCACGGTTTTGTGGATTGGTCGGCTTCACTTTCTGGCCAGTGGGATTTGTTTGTGGAATTTGTCTCAAGAGATTATGTTCACTTTGAGAACACTATTAGTGAAATAATTTCCTTTTTTGGTGATAAATTAAATAGCTATAGGGTCTTTTTTTCTAGAGATACTCTTAGAGTAGAGCATTTGATTCACGATTTGTATAGTAATTTAGAGTTGCCAAAGTTTGAGCATAAAATGAGAAATGTGAATATAGATAAAATAGATAAGACAGATAAACAAATTTTAAATTTATTATGCGAAGATTCTTCTTTAAATTTTCATGAGATTGCTACAAAGCTAAAGTTGACGCTTGATATTGTTAGATATAGAATAAAAAATTTGGTAAATAACCAGACTGTCGTAAAATTTTTCCCAGAGATAATGTTAGATAAATTGGGATATACGGAGTATTTGTATATTATAAAATTAAACAACTCTTCTTCGGAAAATATTAAACTCTTAAAAAATAAAATACAGCATAATCACAATATCACTTATGCTTTTTTTGACATTGCCTCTTTGAGCTTGATTTTTGTTTGTGCATTCAAAAATGCGGAAGGAATTGACACTCTTTCGAGGGGACTTCGTGGAGAGTTTTCAAATATTATAGAGCATCAAGAGTATAATATAATAAAAGAACAAATTTCTTTCAATTTGTTTCCGAAAGGATTAATTGATTAAAACGGTAAATAATACAAAATTGTCGGAATCAATAAACATCCCATTAAAATTCCCTTTCTGATTCCATAATATTGACAGGTTAGTCCTAGTGTAGTTGAGATAATTAGAACGATTAAGCCAATTAATCCAGAAAGTATGAAAACGAGTATTGTTAGAAATACGATTACCGAAATGGATGTGACTTTATAGTTTATTTTGTCTATGTGTTGAGATATTTTTTTAGATAAATATAGCGTTAGAAAAAAACTTATTATAGCGACGATTAAAATTATTATTAGGATTAAGTAGATTTGGGGTTTGGTTATATCGATGATTTCGGATATTGTGGCCGCGGAACCAGTTCTAGATTTTTGTATTACAAATAAAACAGTAAAAGATAATCCCATTAAAATAGTATTAACAATTCCGTTCATAATTAAAAATTGTTTTCTATTTAGCTGCCCTAGTATTTTGGAGCTTATTATGGTGGCTTGAGAACCACCGAGTCCTGGAAGAAACGAGCAGAAAGGAGATATAATTAAAGAAACAAGGGCGGGTTTAGCTATTTCTTTTATTTCTGGAAAATATATTTTAGTCTCTTGTGGGGGTATTTTTGTTTTTTGGTTTACAGAGAATATAAGTCCCGATATGCCAAAAAGTCCAGTTAACATTGGAAGAAGTGGCTGATTTAGGTTTAGATTTAGTGATGCAATTCCGAAGAATCCAGACAAAATAAAGATGAGAATTGTCGTTGATAGTTGTTTTTCTCCTTTGATTAATATTATGGCTACCCAAATTAAAATCCAGGGCATCATCATTTCGAAGAAGGGATAGATTGTTTCTAGTGAAAACATTAAAATTGGCGTTGTAATAAAAACCAGAAGTGTTCCGATTATGGCTCCAAGTGAAGAAAGAAAAATTGCGGTTTGAGCTTTTCCGTCTAGTAGAAGTTCGTGTGTTGGCATCATTGAAAGAGTGGTGTCTTCGTCTGGTGCGCCTAAAAAAGTAGTGGGTATAAAATCTAAAAATATAGTCGAGATTGACATGGAAACTATAAATATAACAAGCGTAATTGGGCTGGAAAATTCTAATAAAATTGGAAGAAAAGTGATTAAGACAGATGATATCAGATTTGTATGAATTCCTGGAATCAGGCCTGTGATGATTCCAAACATTATTCCTAGGATTATTGCAACTATTGTTTCTATTATCATTTTTTTATAATTTTGTTTACAAAAATTGTGGTTTGGTTTTTACTCGTTTGTTTTGATCCATAAATTTCTATAATTTCATATTTATTCAAATCTATTTTAGTGCGGTTGTAGAATATTATTATTTCGGGGTGGTTTTCGAGCTTAATATTTATTCTGTCTCCGTTTGCGTTTAGTGATGATATTTTTCCGGTTAGGGTGGGCTTTTGAAAAATTACAAGAATAAATAATAACAAAATTCCCATAATGGATAAAATTAGAAACAAGCGTTCTTTTTTCATTAGAATATCTATTAAAAGATTATTTTTAAGGATTTTGGGACATAGGAAAACTTAAAAGATGTAAAAATTACTATATATCTATGGGAAAGAGGGATAGAGTACTAGAGCATTTAAGGCGGTTCTACTTTGTCGTTTTTATTCTAATTTTGATTAGTTTGGTGGTGGCGGCTACTTATTCCGTAATTGTAGAGAATTATATTGTGCTTTTCGTTTCGGTATTAGTTATGATAATTATTTTGGTTCCATATTTTTTTAGATGGAAGTATGGATTGTCTATACCATTAGAAATAGAGATAGTTGTGGTAGCGTTTGTTTATGCATCTCTTTTTTTAGGAGAGGCACTATCTTTTTACAGCCTGTTTTGGTGGTGGGACATTTTATTACATGGTTTCTCGGCTCTGATATTCGGGTTTATTGGTTTTATTATTTTATATTATTTATATGCTCATCATAGAATAAAGAGTAGGACATATATGTTGGCTCTTTTTTCTTTCTCTTTTGCTATTGCTATAGGAGTTGTTTGGGAGATATTTGAATTTTTTATGGACACGTCTTTCGGTTTAAATATGCAGAAGAGTGGACTGGTGGACACCATGAGTGATTTAATCATAGATTCGGTAGGGGCGATTGTAGCTTCTGGTGTGGGGTATTTTTATTTAAGAGTTAAGCACACATTAGTATTCAAGGATGTTGCTATGAAAATTAAGAATTATTTTTAGTTTATTCTTGGGAATATATATTTGATCCTCATAATCCATTTAAATACCATTTATTTAATTTTTTAATGGCTAAGATGTTTAAGACCGCAGTCTTGTCTATTTCTAGAGTCGTATTTATTGCATTTCTCTTTTACTTGATTTATGAACAATTATGGCACATGCTTTTTGCAAACATATTAGTCTTCTTTTTACTCTTTTTACCATTTGTGATTAAAAAAGATCATTTTAAAATTCCTTTTGAAGCAGAGATTTTGTTTTTATTGTTTTTATTGTTTGCTTCTTTATTGGGACAGATTTTTCCTCTAGTGGCACAGTTTTTATTCGGATTAACCCTTGGGTCTATGGGGTTTGTTTTGATGCTTTTATTTTTTAGGAATAAGGATTCTAAAACATCTTTTAGGTTGGTTATTTTTCTTTCTTTTTGTATTTCTCTCGCGCTTGCATCTTGTGCAGAAATATTAAAGTTTTTTCTTAAGTTTTTTCTAGGATATCAGTTTGGTGTAGGAGAATATTCATTTGCTATTTCGAATCTTGTTTTTGTTATAGTGGGTTCTATTATTTCTAATGTTTGTGGATACATTTATTTTGTCAAATTAAAGAAAAATATTTTTAAGGGATTAGTGAGGGAGTTTAAATCAAAAAATCCTGGTTATTTCATTAGTAGGGAGAAGTTTATAGAGGATGTTAAAAAAACAATTTCCCAGGGAGAGGGTGAGAGTGTTGAATTTAAATCTAGTTTAAGAATTAATCTGCATACTTCACAATCAGATTTTAGGGTTGAAAATGCCGTAATGAAGTCGATAGTTTCTTTTTTAAATAGCAGTGGAGGATGTGTGTTTGTTGGCGTATCAGATAGGTCTGAAATTATTGGTGTCGAGATCGATGGTTTTGAGAGTTTAGATTTGTTTAATAGACACCTGACAAATTTAATTAAAGAAAATATTGGTGCTGAATTTCTTCCGTATATAACTTTTGATTTCTTCAAGTTTGATAATAATACGGTATTGAGAATTAATTGTAGTAAAAGTTTAAAGCCGGTTTTTTTGAAGACAGAGGGCAAGGAAGATTTTTACATCAGAATAGGGGCGTCGTCAATTCTTTTAATGGGAAATAAAATGATTGATTATATCAAAAATAAGTTTGGGATGTAATGTAATTTATTCTGTTTGAAACTCGATAGTATCTTTATCTTTTAAGGCATGATCTAGTCCAATCATTTGTCCTGGAAATTTAGAGGATGGTCCCCAAATTTTTGTTTTTTTAATTTTTTTAGACATACCCTTTATTATTTTTTCGGCCACATCTTTCGCTCGTGAGTCTTTTTCTAAAATCATAGGGATTCCAGTTGACTGTTTCTTTGGCTCTTTAGTGTAGACTCTTATAATTGGGAATGTTTCGAATATTTTTTTCTTCAAATGCTCAAGTTCTGTTTTTTCGTGCGATAGATTTGAGAATATGACCCAATCTATATTTCTGTATTTAGATTTTAGCGTAGCTTCTAATCTTCTTTTTTCAGCTTCGTTTAATAAGTCTGTTTTTGTGTAGATATATATTTTTTTCCCTATAGCTCTTTGAAAAAATTGTTTTGATTCTTCTATTTGCTGAAGATTGTCGATCGTAATCAATATTGTGTCGGCGGTATTTATTATACTCTTATCTTCGTTTGGAAATGGAGGCATGTCTATTATTTGTATTTGCACATCTTCGTGTTGCATCATTCCAGGAGTGGCAGCATATGTCGAAAATGGAACATCAGATATGTTGGATTTTTGATTTGTTAGAACTTTAAATAAAAATGATTTTCCAGTGTTTGGAAACCCTACAATAGCAGCCTGCATTGCTTCTTTTTTTATGGTTACTTTTCCACCGCCACCAGATTTTTTCCCCTTAGTCTCCATCTTCTCTTTAAGTTTTTTGTATCGGGCTCTTAGTTGAGATCTTAAAGACTCTGCACCCTTGTGTCCCGGCATGGTGCTCATCATTTCTTCTAGAGCAGAGAGTTTTTCTTCGTCTGACGTGGCTCGGTCAAATCTAATTTCTGCGTGTGCAAATTCTGGAGATGCGTTTACTGGCATGATATTAGTAAGAAGATGGTATTTTTAAAGTTGATTTTGTTTATCTAATCATGAAGGTTGGCGTTTTGTTCTCAGGAGGGAAGGATTCTGCTTATGCAGCTTGGCTTGCAAGGAAGGAGGGGCATGAATTGGTTTGTTTAATTTCTGTCTTTAGTGAAAATAAAGATAGTTATATGTTTCATACTCCGGCGATTAAGCTGACAAAAAAACAGGCAGAGTGTGCTGGGTTGCCGTTAATAGTTAAGAAAACGGATGGAAAAAAAGAGATAGAGTTGGGCGATTTAAAGGATGTCATAAAGTCTGCGATTAAAAAATATAAAATTGAGGGAATTATAACTGGGGCGCTGGCTAGTGTTTATCAGGCATCAAGAATACAAAAAATTTGTGATGAGTTAAAAATAAAATGTATTAATCCTATTTGGGGAAAAAATCAGTTAGATTATTTGAGCGAGTTATTAGATAATAAGTTTGAAATTATTATTAGTGCAGTTGCAGCGTATCCGTTAGATAAAAGTTGGGTTGGTAGAAAAATTGATAAAAAGTTTATTGAAGAAACGGCCGAATTACAAAAAAAATATGGAATAAATCCGGCTGGAGAGGGTGGAGAATTTGAGAGTTTGGTTTTGAATTGCCCGCTTTTTAAAGTAAAACTCGATGTTAAATTAAAAAAAGTAGTTGGAGATGGGAACGCATGGAGGGGAGAGTTCAGCTGATGAATAGTTTGATTAATAAGACAAAAGAGAAGCGTGAATTCTCGGGACTTCCAGATAGTTTGGTTGAAAAAGTTTTGGGGTTTAAACAAATAAAGAATAAATCTGACGACGAAAAAATTAAGCTTACTCGTGCATTTTTAAGAAAGTATTTCGGCGTATTCATGACCAATAAGGTTTTGAGGTTAAATGATGAAAGTGTTTTGGGTAGTCATATTTCATCTAAAAAAAGAAATTATGTGGAATTATATGAAAAAATATTCGGGCATGAAAAATTCTTTAAAAGCGTAATTGATTTGGGGTGTGGAGTGAATGGGTTTTCTTACAAGTATTTACGTGAGTTTATCGGAGATGCTAGCTATGTGGGGATTGAGGCAACTAAGCAACTAGTCGATAAATTAAATGTTTATTTTAGAGAGAGTGGATTTGTGTCAGCTAGTTCGATTTGGGCGGACTTGTTTGATTTGGATTTTTTAAGTGATGTTATTGGGAAGAGTGAGGATCCAAAAATAATATTTGCGTTTCAAGTGTTGGATGCATTAGAGAGTATAGAGGGGGATTTTTCTAAGAAGTTGTTGCTTAAAATCAGAGAGCCTATGGGGCAAAACGATAGGATTGTGTTGAGTTTTTCTATGAAGAGCATATCTGGAAGGACGCAGTTTAAATCTGGAAGAGAGTGGGTTATTCAATTTTTAAGGGATAATTTTACTATAGTAGACGATTTCTATATGTTCGATGAAAGATTTCTAATTATAAAAAAGTAAGCTCGCGGCCTAACTAAAAAAAATAAAAAATAAATTTTTGTTATTTATTTGAATGCTTTTATCAAAGCCCAGATACCACAAAGACCGACAACAACATATACTACTGTTGCCAACCATGGTGCCCAGCTTCCGATTAAAACTTCGACTGCATTAAATCCCATTACAGTAAGCAACCAATTAATAGCGCCTATTGCAGCAAGAACTAATGCTGTTTTTTCGTACCAGCTCATATTTTTCCTCCTTAAAATTTATAATGGAAACGTATTTAAGTACCTTTCGTCTAATTGATAAATATGACACATTCAAATATACACTATTGCGAACCTATTTGTTGTTATAATTTAAATTGGAGATGTTTCGCAAAATGAAATTCACAAAAAAGATTTTAAAAAACGGGTTGGTAATTTTACACGAAAAGAGAGATGTTCCCGTGACAACCGTGGTTTTAACCAGTAGATTTGGTGCGGCGTATGAGAGTGAAGTAGAGAAGGGTGTTAGTCATGTTATTGAACACATGTGTTTCAAGGGTACAAAAAAAAGGAGTGCCGAACAAATATCTTCCGAGATAGAGAATCTTGGCGGTATTTTAAACGCGTTTACGCATGAAGAAGTAACGTTATATCATGCCAAGTTGCCGTCATGTAATATGAATATTGCATTAGATGTTTTATTTGATGTCTATTTTAATTCCGTTTTTCCGGAGGCCGAGGTTGAAAAAGAAAAAAAGGTTATTTGTGAAGAAATTAAGATGAGGAAAGATAATCCTAGAATATATGTTTGCGATAAGCTCAAACAGAATTTATTTGGAAAGCCATTCGGTATAAATATCGCGGGAGATGAAAAAAGTGTGATGGATTTAACGCAAAAATATTTGGTTGCAAAACATAAAAAGTTTTATTGTCCAGCTAATTCAATTCTGTGTATTGTCGGGAATAATGATATTAAAGATGTCTTGGCTTTTGTGGAAAAGTTTGATTTTCCAGAATCTGGCAAAAGAGAGTCCTTATATGACGTTAAAAAAATAAACTTATGTTCCGAGGAAAAGAGGGCAGGTGTTGAGCAGGCAAATGTCTGTATAGGTTTTCATTTTCCAGTTGGTTCTTCTAATGAGAGGTACGCTGCAGAGGTATTTAATAGCATATTTGGAGATGGGATGTCTTCTAGATTGTTTCTTGAGGTTAGAGAAAAAAGAGGACTGGTTTATGCAATTAAGTCTGAATTGGATTTGGGGACAAAATATGGATATCTTTTAATTTATGCTGGGACCGACTCCACAAAAGTTAAGGATGTAATTAGTATTTGTACGGAGGAATTTAGAAAAATGAAGAATTTATCAGAAGAGGAATTGGCGGTCGCAAAGAAGAAAGTTATCGGTGATAGAGTTGTCGGGTCCGAGGGAAGCGAGGAGAGTGCAATAAGCATTGTCTTAGAAGAAATTATGGGAGATGCTAAAGATTACTATACCTTTAACAAGAAAATTAATAGTGTTTCTATAGAAGACATGAGGGCCTTAGTAAGTAGTGAAAAATATTCATATGTTATATTAAGCCCGTAAGTAGGCTGTTTTTATCCGTGAGAAATATAGAAAAGAAAGACTTTGTGGCTTTAAATAAATATTGTTTTGTAATATATGTTATAATTTATATACAGGTTTTTAAATTGGTTTTTGTTTTTTTTATTTTGATGGATACAGCGACTAATCTTTTTACAAGGGATTTAAAAAGATCTATTTTAATTGATGGGCTTGATGCACTTCTTTTGGGGAGAGATGTTTTTAATGAGTGGGCCGATGGTTATTATTGCAATCAAGAAACTACAGTGCCGAGTGAGATGGATTATTTGGGTCAGTTTAGATATTTTGTTAATACTGGTTTGAGTTTCGGATTTCGTCCATTTAATCCACGGTCTTCTCCAAAAGAGGTTGAAAAAATTTTAGATGCATTAGAGGAAGAATAAAATTTTATAAA
>CAZNOS010000004.1:0-21958 GCA_964574775.1 Candidatus Woesearchaeota archaeon
GTGCACCAGCAGCAGAAGCACCTAAGGAAGAGAAGAAAGAAGAGCCAAAGGCTGAAGCAGCTGAAGGCTTAGCTTCATTGTTCGGTTAAATAGTTATATTTAATTCTGGATAGTGAAACTAAGTTTAGTTCGGACTATTCAGAAAGATTTAATCCAAGAATGTGGCTAAGTTAGTTATGCTTGGATTTTTGACTATCTGACATGGAAGATGAAGTTAAGATAGTTTGACTGGTTCTACAAATAATTTTGCTTGATAGATATGTGTATTTTAAAGATTTATAAACGAAGATTTGCAAAGTTGATTCATGGAAAAATTGAAATTTGAAGTAAGACAATCCGAAATAGACAACAAGGGCGCTTTTGCAACTGAAGATATTCCGAAAGGAACTAGGGTTGCAGAATATATCGGAGAAAAAATAGATAACGAAGAAGCCGAAAGAAGAGAAGCGATTAACGACGAGAAGGGTGTTACATATATATTTTGTCTTGATGAAAACAGTTGTATTGATGGGGCAGTCGGTGGAAACGAATCCATGTACGTAAATCATTCTTGTGAACCGAACTGTGATTATGCGATTGAGAACGGAAGAATATTTTATTACGCAAATAGGGATATAAAGAAAGGCGAGGAACTCACGATAGATTATGATTATGATGCGAATTCTAAGAGAGAAATTTGTTTGTGTAAGAGTAAAACCTGTAGAGGTTTCATAAACGGTTCGGAATAAAAAGATAGGATATTTTAATAAAAATCTTCACCATAACAATTTTTATAAACTCAAAAAATATGATTTATTCATGAGAAAAAGCTTAGCTCAGTTTTTATTTCCGGCTACCGTTGCGACACGCGAAGGAATGCGTAATGGTGAATTTGACAAGGAAATAGACGGATTTGGCGATGGTTGTGCTGGTTGTAGAAGTTTTGCAAGAATGAGGATTTATGCTTACCCGATTATTTCTGACGCGATAAGAGATGGTTTAGTTATTGGCACGGCTGCAGCTGTTGGATATCGAGTTTATCAAGCAATCTGCAATTAGTAAAACCTCAAATCTTAAAAACCCTTAAATTCTAATAAAATCAAAAGAGTTCTGTGGTAAATTAAAGATGAAAAGATTAAACTATATTGGAACAAGAAAAAGAGGAGTAATGATTTCTGGGAATAAATGGTTTAATGACGTAGATGCGAATGAAGCTATAGACCATTTATGCGAAAATTTGCCAATTCAAAACTGGACTTTAACCGGAGGACTTGTGATGGATTTGATAAAGGGGAGACAGGTAAGGCCCAGACGAGATATCGATATAAGAGTACCCCTGGATCATATTAATGAGGTTATTCAAAAACAAAACGAAAATAGCCCATATGTTTTTGCAATAGAATATTTTCAAATACCATCATTTTTCTTTTTAGATTATACAGAATTTCCAAAAGAAGTAACTAAACAAGAAGCCATGGGGAATCATCTTAAGTTTGTTTCAAGAAAATTATTAAGTGGCGAAAGAAGAAATCTGATAGATATTGTTGATGTTTATGCTACGGATAATCAAGGCGTTGAGGTTACTGAGGGGTTTAGGTCTAGTTTCGCCGAAGACGTTTTTTCTTATAGAACGCCAAATGGGAATGAGGTTTTAGCTACTGGTCCGAAATATCTATTAGAAGTTAAAAGATTTCTAAATAGAAAAAAAGATGCACCGGATATGCTTTTATTAGAGAAATTAATACGATCGAAAGTCTGTCTACCATAACTAATAGGCAAAATATAACTCTTAAGTCCAAAAAATCTCAAACCTCAAATCTTAAAAAGCATAAAAACATTTCTTGAATTAAGCCCGAATGGCACAATGGTACTGCGCCGGTCTTGAAAACCGGTTACCGCAAGGTTTTTCCAGTTCGATTCTGGATTCGGGCGTTTTATTCTATAAAAAAATAAAAAATAAAAAATTTGTTTAGTTGTTATGCTTCGTAATTTTCTGCGAACCCTCGCTTCGTGTCTAGATAAAATCTTCCAGTATATCCAGCAAGTGGAGGTATTGGACTTTGAGGTTCCGGTCGTTGATTACCCATTACATTTGTAACAGTATCTATCTCTGCTTCAGCTAGAAAATCCTCTAGGTTCAAGCCTGCGCCATCCATTTCTCCTATTTCCTGTTGTTGCGTTGCATTCATTTTTCCTCCTTACAGATTCCGAAATGGCCCAAAAATGTATTAAATAATTGTATCTAGAAACAAATCAAATAAACATTCCCAAGCCGGTTTCGGACTTAGTTGTTTATTTAATAAGTAGGACTAAGACAGACATTCTATTAATGCATTGCTTAGATATTCCTACCATCTTTTTATTAAGATTCTTCGGTTTAAAATACTTTCTATTATTGACTAAACAAACCTTTTTAATCCGATTAAGTCTGACTGAGTGATGGAGGTTTGTGCATTATCATCTGGAAGTTCTGGTAACTGTTTTTACGTCGGACGGGGAAACTCTGCAATCCTTATTGACTGTGGTATAAGCTGTAAAAGAATCGAGGAAAGAATGAATTTAATTGGGAAAAACGTAGAAAACATTAAGGGAGTTTTTGTTACGCATGAACATTCAGACCACATAAAAGGAGTTGATGTGTTCGCTAGAAAGTTTAACGTTCCAGTTTTCGCAACTCAGAGTTTGATTAAAAATAATTTTTTATGCTCAAATCACGATTTAATTAATAACATTAAAGTAGAAGAAAATATGAATGTGGGTGGAATGGAAATTTTTTCTTTTTCAAAAGTTCATAAAGCTATTGAGCCGATTGGCTTTACAATAACCGATTCTGCAAATGGAAAAAAAGTTTCTATTATAACCGACGCTGGTCATGCTTGTAAAAATATTATTGAAAATGTTTCAGAAGCCAATGCTTTATTTTTTGAATCGAATCACGATCCAGAAATGCTTGAGAATGGACCATATCCATACTTTCTGAAAAAATGGGTTGGGGGCGATAATGGACACTTATCGAATAGACAATCCGCCTTATGTATTCTTGAAAACGCTAAGAGAAAAATGAAAAACCTTGTCCTTTGTCATTTGAGCGAGCAAAACAATACCGCAAAAATTGCGCTAAACACCCATAAAACGCTTTTGAGACATAGGATAGATTTGAGACCAAATATCTACGTTTCTAATAAAATAGAACCAAGTGTAATGATAAAACTTAATTAATTTTTATTGGCTCAAATTCTTTTATAAATTTTAATGCGTCGTCTAATTTTTGTTCATTTTCCGAATATAAAGTCATTAACTTATCGCCCTTGTTAACATTCCCTAGGTGCTTATGTAAATAGGTGCCGGCGCTATTCGTCTCTGGAGTTCCCAAAACTCTACACATAGAATTAATTTTAGAATTATTAATTTCTACAATTTTACCCGACTTGTTTGCATAAATTATTTTGCTATATTTTGCTAACTTTAATCCGGAAACCTTTTTATCAAAATTATTTGATTTATTTTGAGCATTGATAATTTCTCTGAATTTATTATAAGCTACTCCAGATTCTAATATTTTTCTAGCCTTAGATTTTGCAAAAAATATTCCGCACATTGACATTAGTGTGCCTGCAAGCAAAATTGACTTTTCCTTTAAATCCCGTGGACAATCTGCTTCATTTTTTAATACAGATAAAACATCCAGCATTTCCAAAACTGGACCGATTCCATTCCCAATTGGTTCTACTCCATATGTATAAATCGGTTTTACCTTTACATTGAAATGTTTTGCAATTGCTTTAAATTTTCTACCTAGAGATTTGGCCTGTGCTAATGTTTGCATTTTGCCACTACCGAACGGAATATCAATCAAAATTCTATTAGAACCTGCTGCAATTTTTTTTGAAAGTATCGATGCCAAAAGCTGTGGTTCTACGTCTAAATTTAAAACTCTTTCAATATGAATAATTTTATCGTCAGATGGCGCCAAGCCGAGAGATCCACCCCAAACAAGGCATGCGTTTGTTTTTCTAACAACTTCTTTTATTTCATCAAGAGAAAGTTCAACGTTTGCAATGGTTTCTATCGTATCTGCTGTTCCTGCAGCGGAAGTTATGGCCCTAGAAGATGATTTCGGCATTTTCAATCCGGCTGCTGCACAAATTGAAACGACTATTGGTGTAGTTCTGTTCCCGGCGATTCCACCTATGCAATGTTTATCGGCGATTATTTCATTTCCAAAATCTAATTTTTTTCCAGTTTTCACCATAGCTTCCGTTAGTTGCACAATTTCCTTATGAGAAAGTCCTCTTATTTTTTCTGCTGCTACGAAATATGCAATTTCGGCCTCAGTTAAATTATTACTAGCTATTTCGGAAACCAAAATCCTAATTTCTTCTTTTGTTAATTCTTCTCCGGACATTTTTTTTCTAACAATTCTTGCGCCAAGAAACATTTCTGCAGTTCCAATATCAACATCTTGACCACTCCTGTTTTGTAGCATAGAACTAACTTCATTAGACAAGCCTATTTCATTATTCTTTACTAAATCTGGGAATATGTCAACGACTGCATAAATTTTTTTATTCTTATATCGAATAGCAATTCTTTCATCCACATGAACATTTAATTTCTTAGATGCTTCATTTCCCAAAATAACGACTGGTCTTCCAGCGAGCCAATTAAGGTTTTTTGATTTTAACTTCATTCTCTAAATATTTCGTTCAATTTACCCTGTCTATAGAATTCTATTATGATTAAAAGATAGGATAGAACTAATGGTCCCAAGATTATACCGACGGCACCGAATGTATAAAGTCCTCCAACAACTCCTATTATAGCGATAAATATGTTTAAGTTAGAGTGTTTTGAAATAAAGTAAGATCTGAGAACATTATCTATAGTTCCAACAAAAAGCATCCCATAGAAAAATAATATTGTTCCATTGAGCAGATGTCCGGTCACAATTAAATATAGGGAAACAGGAATCCAAACAAGCCACGATCCCAAAATTGGAATTATGGAAGCAACCATTGTAATAACTGTTAAGAACAAAACTTTTGGAACTCCCAATAATAGAAGTCCTATACCAAGTGCAAGTCCCTGAATAATTCCGACTAAAATCTGACCTAACATGACAGAGTTGGTTACGTTTCTAAACTCTTGACCAAACTTATCTTCTGTTGCTTTTGATAGCGGAGAAAGATCTAATACGTATTTCTTTATTTTTTCAGAATCTTTTGTTGCAAAATAAAACGTGAATAAAAATATACCGAATTGAACTAGAATATTGGGCAAATCTGCAAAAGACGAACTAAATGAATTAAGTATAAAATTAAAGAAATTCGCAACGAAAAGATTCACCTGAACCGCAACAGCTATGGCGACTTCTTGACTAAAAAATTGTCCCAGAAGATTTCCAATTGCACTAGAAATGTCCATTTTTTGAACGAGCATATAGGTGTTGAAAATTTCCCTTGCGAACGTTGGTAAAAACCATACTAGCGGAACCGCAATAATTAACAAAAGAAGAGCGCAGAAAATAATCGTCGATAAATTTTCTCCCTTTATTCTTTTTTTAATTGGCCTATAAAGTGGATTAGTGATATATGCTACAAAAAGTCCTAAAAAAATTGCGAATAATAGGGGTCTAATAATGAATATTGCCGCAACGAATACAGCCGCAATCAAGAGAATTACAATTGCCTTACTAACTACCTTTTTGTCTACCATGCTATTTAGAGAAAACGGGAATTTATAAATGTGGTGGAGAATTATTCCACATCGGAGTTTTAGAGATTTTCATGAATTATATATATTTGAACAATAAATTTAAGCAAGGATTTATAAATATAAAACTTTAGATATACTACATGACGATAAAAAAAATATTTGATAAGATTTTTGACGAGGGAGTTCATTCTGATTTTTTAAAATTTGGAAAGGGTGAGTTTAAAGATAAATATTTGGTTAATGGAAAAAAGCAAGCTGATAAATGGATTATAAAGACGGGACCAGAGTTGGCAAATCATCTTGTCAAAATGGGTTTAGAAAAGGCTAGTGGAAAGATTAAAGTCACTGGAGTGATTGTTTCTACAATGAAGATGGATATTTCCATCTCTAATGGGCTTAAGCAATTTATGGGGATAAAACAATATAAGATTGATTCCGAGATTGAAACAAGCAAGATTTTAGAAGTTATGGGAAAATATCCACGTGCTTTTTTTGCACTTTCGTTTGTACTACCCGATTATGAACTAAAGATAAAAGCTAAGGCACCAAAGTCTGCTAAGCCATCTACAAGCGATAAGGAACCAAAGGCAGAATTTTGTTCTTTAAAGACAAATGACTTTAACGTTGTGAAAGAATTATTTTTTGACTATCCTAATTTCAACAAAGAAATAGCTATTAAACATATTTTAAAAATAGAGCAGATTGTTTATCCAAAGGACTTTGCAAAGATGAAACCAGAGGATGTTAGAGAACAATCTAAAAGAAAGGGTGTAATTGTTAGAGAAGCTATAGTTGATGGCAAGAGCATGAAGACTGAAGCGGCATTTGAAGCATAACCGAAGTCTTTTTAAAGGGTGATTTTCTAAACAATTTATAGATTGAACCTTAATTCAAAATCTATGTTTTGGAGTTGCACACTCGGCCCTCGTGGTTCGAATGCTACATTATGCAAATACAAAAATTAACAGAGTGAAATATCTCTATAAATAAAAATCAAATGGGAACTACACATAAACCAAAAGCAGGAAGTTTGCAGTATTGGCCTAGAAAGAGAGCTGAAAGAATTTTACCGAATGTAAATTGGAATGCTATCAAATCTACTAATGCTGGATTAATGGGTTTCATCGGATATAAGGTCGGAATGACTTCTGCATTCGTTAAGGACGAAACTGCGGATTCTATGACAAAGGGCAAAAAAATTATTGTTCCGGCGACTATTGTTGAGTGTCCTGAGTTAAAGATTTTTTCTGTGAGATTTTATAAAGATAAAAAAGTTGCTGGTGATGTTATTGTTTCTAATGATAAAGAATTAAAGCGTGTTGTTAAGGTTCCAAAACAGGTTGGAAAAATTGAGGATTTTAAAAATGATTTTGATGATGTGAGAGTTATTGTTTATTCCGATGTTAAAAAAACAGATGTTAAGAAAGCTCCCGATATGATTGAACTGGCAATTGTTGGAACAAAAGAACAGAAGCTTGCTTTCGTTAAGGATAAAGCTGGAAAATCAATTAGTGTTTCTGAAATATTCTCCAAGGGACTTGTCGACGTAAGAGGAGTTACGACTGGTCATGGATTACAGGGTCCGGTAAAGAGAATTGGTATTACATTAAAATCACATAAATCCGAAAAGGGAGTTAGAAGACCTGGAAATTTAGCTCCGTGGCATCCTGCAAGAGTTACGTTTGTTACGGCAATGGCTGGACAATTTGGATTCTTCACGAGAGTTTTATTAAACAATACGATAATCAAACAGGCTAAAATTAGCGAATTGAATATAAATAAGAACGGCGGATTCCCGCATTATGGAAACATAAAAACAGAATTCTTGGTTATTTCTGGATCCTTACCTGGACCACAAAAAAGACCACTGCTTTTGACTGCTCCGTTAAGACCAACAAAATCCGTAAGTAAAAGAAAATGGGAGTTCATTGAATTAAGATAAAATGGTAAACGCAAAATTATTCGACGCAAAGGGAAAAGAAAAGGGCAAAGTAGAATTGCCAAAAATTGTTTCTGGAGAAATTAGAAAAGATATTTTAGCTAAAGTTTTTGAAACACAAAAAAGAGAACAGCCTTATGGCGCGATGGTTTTTGCTGGTAGAAATTATTCTGCTGCTGGTATATTGAGAAGAAAGAGACATGCGTGGAAAGTTACATACGGAAAAGGTATTTCTAGAGCTCCAAGAAAAATTATGTCTAGACATGGACAGAGTTTTCAGTGGGTCGGTGCGTCTGCTAACTACTCTAGAGGCGGTGGTGTTGCTCATCCACATAGACCTGAAGAAAATCAGTTCAAAAAAGTTAATAAAAAAGAATTATTACTTGCTTTAAGCTCTGCGATTGCTGGAACCTTTGACGGAAAATCTATTGAAAAGAAATATGGATTTAAAGCTGACAACTCTTCTATCGTTGCTGATGATAAGGTTTTGGCATTAAAGACAAAAGATTTTATTGAGTTTTTAAAAGTTGTTTTCGGAAATGCATTCGGTAAATTATTGCAGAAGAAAAAGGTAAGGGCTGGTGGCGCAAAATCCAGAGGAAGAAAATATAAATCCAATGCTGGCTTATTGTTTGTTATTGCTTCTGATGAAAAAATGAATAGATCTGGAATTGATGTAGTGAAAGCTAAAGAATTGAGAATCGCAAACTTGGCTCCAAATGGCGAGCCTGGAAGATTTGCAGTTTATACTGAAAAAGCATTAAAAGAAATTGATGGAGTTTGGAAATGGTAGTTTTAGAAAAAGTAAAAGCAACTGAAAAAGTAGTAAGAATGATTGAATCCGAAAATTTAATTGCATTCGAAACTGACAGAAAAGTAACAAAAGAAGAAATTGCAAAAGAAGTTGAAAATTTATTTAATGTTAAAGTTGCGAGCGTTAGAACTATGACGAGAAAAAACAAAAAAATAGCTTATGTTAGATTAACTAAAGATTACAGTGCAGCAGACGTTGCATCTAAATTAGGAGTATTATAATGGGAAAGAGAATTATTTCACAAGCACGAGGACACGGAAGTTTTTCATATAGAGTTAGAAGAAAAGCATTTATGTTAAAACCAGCTTATCCAATAAATCTCGACGGAGAGTGGGAAGTCGTGAATTTAGAAACTGAGGCTGGACACACGGCACCGATTGCTATATTAAAAAATAAATCTGGAAAAACATTTCAAAATTTTGCCGTAAAGGGATTATATGTCGGGCAAAAAATCACATTCAATGGAACAAAGAACGGCGATGTCGCACATTTGAACAAATTACAAAATGGTACAAAGATTTTTAATATGGAGTTAAGATTAAATGACGGTGGAAAACTTGTTAGAACAAGTGGAAATTCTGCTGTAATAATGAACAACAACGGTAAAATTGTTAAAGTTATGATGCCGTCGAAACAAGAAAAGATATTTGAGGGCGAGTGTAGAGTTACTATTGGTGAAATTGCTGGAGAAGGTAGATTAGAAAAACCTATATTGAAGGCCGGTAAAATGCACTTTATTAAAAAATCAAGAAATAAATTATGGCCTAGAACGTCTGCAGTCAAGATGAACATTATTGACCATCCGTTTGGTTCTGGTAGAGGAAAGAGACCTAAATCAAAGATTGTCAAGAGAATGGCATCACCAGGACAGAAGGTTGGACACTTAAGACCAAGAAGAACAGGAAGGACAAAGAAATAATGGCAATAAATGTAAATATCGGCGCTGGAAGAATAAAAACTTTTAGAGGCAAGCAACTTGAAGATTTAAAAGTTTTAGATGTTAGAGAATTCGCTAAACTTTTGACATCGCGAGAAAGAAGAACTATCATGAGAAGCTTTCAGATACTTGAGAAATTTTTAGAAAAATCAAAGAAAGATGTAGCTAAAGGTAAAATGCCGAAAACACAGACAAGAGAACTTCCAATTGTTCCAATAATGGTTGGATGGACTGTCGGGGTTCATAATGGTAAAGAATATACTCCAGTAAAGATCGTAGAGGAAATGTTGGGGCATAGATTGGGTGAGTTCACATTGACAAGAAAAACAGTTAAACATGGAGCAGCAGGTATTGGAGCCACAAAGGGTTCTTCAAGCTTGTCGGTTAAATAAAAACAATGGAAGAAAAAATAGTTGAAAAAAAGCCAAGAGCTAAGAAAGTTAAAACTGAAGTAGTTGAAACACCGAGCACAGAAGCTAAGATTGAAGAAAAAACCGAAACTCCAAAAGCTGAAGAAAAGAAAACAGAAGCAACACAAACAGGCGCATCTGAATCAACAAACAAGGGTCCCAATAGTCAGAAAAAAATCGAAGTTAAAAAAGTCGCAAGAGATGTTGCAATTGTTAATGCATATTCTGTTTCAATAAGTACAAAACATTCAAGTGCAATTTGCAAGATGATAATGAGAAGACCTATAGACGGATCAATCGATATGTTAAACTTGGTTTTACTAGAAAAATTAGCTGTTCCAATGACTGCTCTTGAAATACCACACAAAAAAAGATCATTGATGCCAAAAGGATTTGGTGGCGGTGGAAGATTCCCAAGAAATGCTTCTCGAGAATTTATCCTTTTATTAAAACAATTAAAGGCTAATTGCGAAACAAACGGAGTTGAAAATCCAGTTGTGACAATAGCTATGGCAAATATTGCTTCGAGACCGTTCAGAAAAGAAGGAAGAAGAGCAAAGAGTACACATATACATTTAGAAGCTAGAGATAAAACTAAATTAATCGTAAAGAAAAAATAAAATGGAAGAAAGAAAATTTGTTGGCATGAGAAAGGAAGAATTCGGAGTTAAAGAATTTATTAAGAAAGAGTTTGGAAAGGGAAAAATATCTGGAGTTAAAATTGAGTATACTCCCGTCGGAGAAAAGGTAGTTATATCTACGCACAAACCTGGATTGATTATCGGTAAAAGAGGAGAGTCCATTGAAAGATTAACTGAAGTTTTGAAGAAAAGATTTAAGATGGAAAATCCAAGAGTAGATATTTCTGAAATACAACACCCGGATTTGGACGCGCAAATAGTAGCTGATGATATTGCATTATCCCTAGAAAGATTCGGATCATTAAGATTCAAGGCAATTGCATACAAAGCATTGACAAAAATGAAATCCTCTGGAGCACTTGGAGCTGAAATCGTTTTATCTGGAAGATTACCTAGCGAGAGAGCAAAAACATGGAGATTCAAATTTGGTTATTTAAGAAAAACTGGAGACGCATCTAATGACGTTGATTATGCAGAAAGTAGAGGTTGCGACAAACAAGGCGTTGTTGGAATTAAGGTTTCGATATTATCACCTGAGGTATTTAAATCAGAAGATGTATTGGTTAACGATGAACTACTTGCAAAATTAAAAACAAATTTAGATAATATTACAGAGAAACCAATTAAACAAAAGAAGGCGGCTAAATAATGGCAGAAAAGAAAATAACTAAAACGGAAAAGAAAGAAACTAAAAAAGTAGAAGTAAAGATCGACGATAAAAAGGAAGATTCAAAAATAATTGAATTGAAAATTGAGTTATTAAAGCAAGGATCTAAAAAGAGAGATATTAAAAGAGAAATAGCAAGATTATTAACGCTCCAAAATAAAAATATGGGAGACAAAAAATAATCATGGACATATGCCCAAAATGCGGTTTACCGATAGCAGCATGTGTGTGTGAAGATATAGCAAAAACCCAACAACAGGTTGAGGTTAAAACCGAAAAACGAAGATTCGGTAAGTTCGTAACGCTGGTTTACGGATTGGAAGGAGTCGATATAAAGGAAATCGCTAAAAAGCTTAAAAACAAGCTTGCTTGCGGTGGAACTGTCGATGGCAAAGTGATTGAGCTTCAAGGAAATCATATCGGAAAGATAAAACCGGTTTTGGTTGAAGCTGGATTCACAGAATCACAAATAATCGAGAAAAGATAAAATGGTAAAAGAAAAAACAACAAAGATTGAAAGTAAAGCAGAAAAAGTTAGCTGTGCGGATAAAAAATGTCCGTTCCACGGTAGCGAAGCTGTTAAGCTTAGAGGAAGAACATTCGAAGGAGAAGTAATCAATAAATTACCCGGAAGAATCAAAATACAATTTGACAGATTTTTGTACGATAGAAAATACGAAAGATTTGACAAGAGAAGAACAAAGCTACACGCAAGATTACCCGACTGCATGAAAGACCAAATACAACTTGGAGACTGGATACAGATTACAGAATGTAGACCATTAAGTAAAATCATACACTTTATAGTCACAAAGAAAATCAGAAGTAAGACTGAAAAAGTTGTCGGAACAGATGTTGGATTACAAGTAAAAGATAGAAAGGAGAAAAAACAATGAAGGCAGTAACTGGAAAAGTAACTCGAGGATTAAATATTGGAAGTGAGCTGGAAGCAGCTGATAATAGTGGCGCAAGAATTGTTAGAATCGTTTCCGTTAAAGGCGGAAGAGGACATAAGGGAAGACAGGTTTCAGCTAAAGTTGCGGATTGGGTTAAAGTTTCTGTAAGAAAGGGCGATCCAAAAATGAAAGGCGAAGTATTTGACGCAGTTGTAATTAGACAAAGAAGAAGTTGGAAAAGACCGAATGGAGAACAAGTTTGTTTTTCAGATAATGCTGTTGCGTTATTAAAAGATGAAAAAGGAAATCCAAAGGGAACACAGATTAAAGGGCCAGTCGCAAGAGAAATCCAAGAAAGATGGAAAGAAGTATCTAAAATAGCAGCGAGTGTATATTAAAATGAAACAAGAATTCACAACAAAATGGAGAGAAAGTAAACAACCTAGAAAGCAAAGGAAGTATTTACACAACTTACCATTACACTTGAAACAGAAATTAATGGGATCAGCACTCGATAAAGATTTGAGAAAGAAATACGGAATCAGAAGTATTGAAGTAAGAAAGGGCGACGAAGTTGTTATTATGAGAGGAAAATTCGCAAAGAGAATTGGAAAGATTGTTGAAGTAAATACAAAAAAATCAAGAGTAGCTGTTGAAAATATTCAAAATACGAAAAGAGATGGAAACAAAGTTCATGTTTGGATACATGCTTCGAAAATCAAAATTAAAACATTAAACACAGAAGATAAAATGAGATTAGCAACTAAACAAATGGAGAATAAAAATGAGTCACAAGACAAGAAGTGAATTGCCAGCTAGTTGGCCATTACCGAGAAAGGGAACAAAATATTTTGTTGGCTCTAGTCACTCTGCTAGTGATGGAATTCCATTGCAAATTGTATTGAGAGATATTTTGAAGGTTGGAACAACTAGGAGAGAAGTTAGATTTATGTTATTAAATAAAGAAATAAGTGTAAATGGAAAAGTAAGAATAAATAAAAAATTCCCAGTAAGAGTATTTGATATTGTTACACTTGAGAAAACTGGAAAGAATTATAAATTAAGTATTGCCGGTAAAAAAGTAAAGTTTGAAGAAATTAGCGCGAAAGACTCTGCTAAGAAGACAGTAAAAATCATCGGAAAAATATTGATTGGAAAAGATAAATATCAGATGAACCTTGAAGACGGATCAAACTTCTTACCAAAAGAAAAATTTGTTACTGGTGATAGTGCGGTTATAAATTTAAAAGAGAATAAGATTGAAAAAATCTTACAAATGAAAGAGGGAGCAAAGATATTGGTTGTTTCTGGAAAACATTCTGGAAAAGAAGGAAAAATAAAAGAAATATTTGCAGATAAAAATGAATATTTAATTAAATTTAGCGACGGAGAAGCTACTCTTCCATTAAGAGTATTGCTTGCAATTGAATAAAATGAAAACAGAAAAATTAACAAACATAATGAGAACGCCTAGAATTGAGAAAGTTGTTTTGAATGTAGGTGGAACTGCAGAGAAATTAGAAAAAGGATTTATATTATTACAGAAACTTACTGGAAAGAAAGTTGTTAAAGTAACTGCAACAAAGAGAATCCCAACATGGGGCGTTAGACCTGGATTACAAGTTGGAGCAAAGGTTACTCTAAGAGGACAGGGCGCTGAAGCTTTCATTAAGAAAGTTTTACCAGCAATAAACTTTACAATCAAAGAAAGACAAATCAGACCAAACTTTGTTTCGTTCGGAATACATGAATATATTGAAATTCCTGGCGTTGAATATATCAGAGAAGTTGGTATCATGGGATTCGAAATGACAGTTGTTTTCGTAAGAACTGGCAGAAGAGTTGCATTAAAAAAAGTTAAAAGAGGAAGAGTAAGAAGACAAGATGTAACTATCGAAGAAATAGAAAAAATCTTACAAGATAAATTCAAAATTAAAATACTTAGGAGGATAAAACAATGACAGCAAGTGACTGGAGAAAAATAACAAGGCAGCTTAAATCTAAGCCAGCTAAGTTAAAGAAGTTCTTGAAGCACAACAAACCAAAAGACAGAAAGTTTGGTGTTGCAATAAACAAGTGCGAAAGATGCGGAAGACAAGGAAGCCATGTCGGACAATATGGTATAGGTCTTTGCAGACAGTGCTTCAGAGAAATTGCAGTCGATTTAGGTTTTAAAAAATACTCATGAAAAGCGATATAATATCCGATGCATTGAATACAATAATGAATGCGAAAAGAATTGAAAGAACAGAAGTAAGAATAAATAGAATTTCAAAATTCTTAATTAATATATTTGAAATGATGAAAGAAGAAAAGTATATTGATTTTGAAGTAAAGGACGAACAAGAAAGCAAGCCTTATGTTATTGTAAAAATACTTAGATTAAATGTATGTAAGTCTATTAAGCCAAGATATTCTGTCACAGCTGATGGAGTTGAAAAATATTTAAGAAGATATTTACCGTCCAGAAATTTTGGAACTGTAGTCGTATCTACAAACAAAGGATTAATGACACAATATGAAGCTGATAAAAATAATTTAGGAGGAAGCTTAATTGCTTATTTCTACTAATGAAAAAAAATATTGAGAGCATCATTGAAGTTCCTTCTGATATATCCATCTCTGTAAATAACGCTGAAGTTACAATGAAGGGAAAGGGAAAAGAAATCAAAAGAGTTTTTCCACAAATGCCTACCATGGAAATGAAGCAGAATGGAAATAATATTACTCTGTCTGCAAACAAAGCAACCAAGAGAGAATTGAAATTAATAAACTCAATTGCTGCACACCTAAGAAATATGATCGGCGGAATAAAAGAAGATTTTGTTTACAAGCTTGAGGTTTGTAATGTTCACTTTCCTATGGTTGTAAAATTAGAAGGAAATAAAATAAAAATAAAAAACTTTTTGGGCGAAAAAGTTGATAGAGAAACTGAAATTTTACCAAACGTAAAAGTAACTATAAAGGGAAATGTGATTGAAGTTATCTCACCCGATATTGAAGCGGCTGGACAAACTGCGGCAAAAATTGAAATCGCAACTAAAATTAGAAACAGAGACAGAAGAGTATTTCAAGACGGAATATTTATAACTGAGAAACCAGGAAGGAGAGAAGAATGATAAGAAAAAAACCAGATTTTTACAGACAGGGATGGTATAAGTTTCATAGACTTGGAAAGAAAGTCAAGAAAAGAAGAAAGTGGAGACATCCAACTGGTGGAGATAGTAAGACGAGATTAAAGGTTAGAGGAAAGGCTGCAAGACCAACGATAGGATGGGGAGCAGATAAAAGTGAGTTTGGAAAGATACAAGGATTTGTTCCAATAAGAGTAGAAAATTTAACTCAGCTTGAAAACGTGAAGAAAACAGAAGCAATAATTATTGCTAGAGTTGGTAGGAAAAACAGAATGGCAATAATCGCAAAGGCAAACGAAAGAGGAATAAAAATATTAAATAAATATATGGAAAAGAAAAATGCAACTAAATAAGAAAAAAAATCTAGCAGCGAAGACACTTGGAGTCGGAAAAGACAGAATTGTTTTTATGACGGAATCACTTCCAGAAATAAAGGAAGCAATCACAAGAAAAGATATTCTTGATTTGGTTAATTCTGGAGCAATTCAGATAAGAGAAATTAAGGGAAGAACAACTCATGAAGGCAGAAAACATAGAAGAGGAATTGGAAAAAGAGAGCAGAGAGTTCCTAATAAGAAGCATGTATACGTTGTATTGACTAGAAAATTGAGAAGCACTACTAGAGGATTGCTTTTAATGAAAAAGATAACTCACGAACAATATGTAAATATTAGAAAAATGATTAGAGCAAGTAAATTTAAAAGCAGAAGACATTTGCTTGAGAGTCTGAAGGAAATATGAGCTTAAGAACAATAAGACGAAGAAGAAGAGAATGCAAGACAGATTATGGTCTGAGAATGGGATTGCTTAAATCTAGTTTGCCAAGAGTTATAATTAGAAAAACAAATAAATATTTTATAATTCAAGTTGTTGAATCTTCTGAAGCACAAGATAAAATTACATTTGGAATAACATCAAAAGCTCTACTTGATTATGGATGGGATGAAAAATCTTCGGGAAGTTTAAAATCTATATCGGCTGGTTATTTAACTGGAATTTTAGCAGCAAAGAAAATTGGAAATGGAGAATTCATTATCGATTTAGGAATGGCTATAAATCATAAGGGCGGAAGAATGTTTTCTATAATAGCTGGATTGATTGATGGCGGATTAAACATTAGAGCAAATCCAAAAGTGCTTCCATCTAAAGAAAGATTGATGGGCGAACATTTGGATGAGAAATTAAAAGATATGATTGTAAAGGTAAAGGCGAAAGTAGAATCTGCATCTGGCGAAGTCACGTCTGACAAAAAGAAAATTGTTGCAAAAACTGAAACTAAACCAACTAAACAAAAAAAGGTGGCTAAATAATGACAAAGACTGATACTAAAGAAGAAGAAAAAATTGTAAGCGAACAGATGATTAAAATGGTTGAAGAAAAAGAAGCAAAGAAAGATGCTGCTGAAAAGTCTAGAATAATTGAAGAGTTGGAAAAAGCTGAAAAAGCTGGTAAAAAAATCACAGAAGATGCTATTATTGATGAAGCTGTAAGAACAAAAGATCAAATACAACTTGATAAGTGGGTTCCAAAGACAGAACTTGGAAAACTTGTTAGAGCTGGAAAAATAAAAAATATTGATGAAATTTTAGAACAAGGTAAAAAAATATTGGAACCGGAAATTGTTGATAGTTTATTACTTTTACAAACTGAATTATTAAACACTGGTCAAGCTAAAGGTAAGTTTGGTGGTGGTAAAAGAAGAACTTGGAGACAAACTCAGAAAAAAACTGAGGATAAGAATGTTATTACTTTCTCCGTTATGGCTGTAGTTGGCGATGGAAACGGACATGTTGGTGTTGGATTAGCAAGAGCTGCTGAAACATTACCCGCAAAAGAAAAAGCGATAAGACAGGCAAAGTTGAATATTATGAAAATAACTAGAGGATGCGCAAGTTACGACTGCTCTTGTGAAGAATTACATAGTATTCCGTTTGCAACTTCTGGAAAATGTTCATCTGTTGAATTAATATTTAAACCAGCTCCACAAGGAACAGGACTTGTAGTTGGAAATGAAGTAAAGAAAATAATGAGATTGGCTGGAATCAAAGATGTTTATGGAAAGTCATTTGGACAAACCAGTACAACTATAAACGTAGCAAAGGCTTGTATGGATGCATTAAGTAAACTTGGAGAATTAAAAAAATAATGGTATACGCAGTATTAAGGATGTCTGGAGCAGTAAAGATTAGTTGGCACTTAAGAGAAACATTAGATAGATTGAGACTTGGAAAAAAATTGACTTTAACTTTTGTAGAAGAAAAAGACGATGTGCGAATAGGAATGATTAGAGACGCTATTTCTTGCTTGGCCTATGGAACTGTTGATAAAAAATTAATGGATGAAATTATTGCGAAGAGAGGACAGAAAGATATTAAAGGAAATTATAGAGGATTTTGTAGAATGCATCCGCCAATTGGAGGATTTAAAAAATCTACTAAGTTAACTTCGCCGAAAGGAATCCTTGGTAAGAATGATGAAATATCTAAATTATTGGTAAGAATGATATAAGATGGTAAAAACACACAAGAGAAGCAAGAGAACAAGATTAAGAGGAAGCAGAAGCGCTGGAACTGGTTTTAGAAAGAAAAAGAAAGGACACGGAAATAAGGGTGGACATGGTTGGTCTGGAACAGGAAAAAGAGGAAGCCAAAAACAACAGAAAGCTTTGATGTATGCACAATCTTTAGGATTCGAAAAATATTTTGGGAAGAGAGGATTAACTTCAGCTCCGACTACAATAAAGAAAACGGAGCAAATCAATCTTGATGATATTAAAGCGAATTTCTTTACCAAAGAAGGACAGAAAATAGAATTAAAGACTCACAAGGTTTTAGGCGATGGTGAAGGATTTAAGGCTGAAATTTATGCATTAGCAGCAACACAATCTGCAATTGATAAAATGAATAAAGCTGGCGGAAAAATTATTTTACCAATTGTTAAAGTTGTTGAGAAAAAAGTCGTAGCACCAAAAGTCGAGAAAGTTGTTGCGAAAAAATAATTCTAGATTCTGAGAAAATTGGGGGGGGGATGAAACAAATGGGTAATAAGGCTAAGTACACACATACATCTACACTATTAAGAGGAAATGAAAGTCCTTTATTAAAATTATTTTTTGAATATTCTCAACTTAAAAATCTTTATCGCCAGGGATGGCTACAAAGAAGGGTTAAAAAGAGAGATACAGAATCCTGCGGAGATCATAGTTTTGGGGTAGTTCTTTTGGGATATATGGCTGCTTCAGAATATCGACCGGATTTGAATCCATTAAAGGTTGCCGAGCTTGGAATAATACACGAACTCGGAGAAGTATATGGGGGAGATATTACTCCGGACGATGGGGTAACTCCGGAAGAAAAATTCGAAAACGAACTCTCTTCCGTTAGACAAGTTTTTTCTGCATTTCAAGATCCTCAAAAATATATAGCTCTCTGGCTTGAATTTGAAAGAGGAGAATCAGAAGAAGCTAAATTTGTAAAACAAATAGATAAACTTGAAGCCGCCCTACAAGCAAATTTATATGAAAGATTGGGATACGGTGGATTGGAGGAATTTTATCCGTACGCTCTTCAGAAGTTACAGGATCCGCTATTAAAATCACTACTCGAAGAAATAGCTACATCATCTTCAAAATGATTAAAGTTAACACCATAACATTTAATGAAAGAGAATATTTTTGCGGATATAAAGTCGTTAAATCAGATATGACTTCTCTCGGTTTAAGAAAAAATCCGACTCCGATGACGTTTAAACTTGACAAATGGATTTATGTTCCAGAAGACCGAGTTGTTGAGGGGATTTCTGATGCAGGAGGAATTTGGTTAGCAAGAACACCGGGTAGGGCACGGGCTTATCAAAAATATATGCAAGAAAAACACGATGCAGAGACCAGGGTGTTTTTCTCCTTGGTAGATAGAATATTGTTTTCAAATCAAGATAGAATCAAAACAAATGGAATAAGACTTCTTGAGGAACTTTATCTTTAATTTTTAGTCGTCGTTAACTCAATAATAAATATTTATTTTACCTTTTTACATTGCATTCCAAAAGCTTATAAACGAAATTTCTCTAGATGGAATATGGCCTTAAGTAATATACTACATAATTTACCTGAAGTAAAGAGTCCGTCTGAAAAAAAAGTTTCATTTAATGTGAAGTTAAAGTGGACATTGATAATTTTATCTGCATTCTTTCTTTTAGCAAATATTCCACTTTATGGATTAGCGTCCTCTGCATTATCTAGATTTGAATATTTAGCTATTTTATTAGGAACTGATTTCGGTTCTATTATTTCTCTCGGTATCGGTCCGATTGTTTTAGCATCTCTGATTTTACAATTATTAGTCGGCGCACAAATAATTCAGATGGATACAAAAACGGCCGAAGGTAAAAAACAATTTCAAGCAATGCAGAAGTTGTTGACTATTGTATTTATTATATTTGAAGCAGTTGTTTATGTAATGATGCGTGGGCTTGAAGCTCGACCAGGATTTGAATTTTTAGTTATCTTTCAATTATTCCTCGGTGGTTTGTTAATATTATTTATGGATGATGTTGTTCAGAAATGGGGCTTTGGTTCTGGTATATCGTTGTTCATTGCTGCAGGAATAGGCTGGAGATTGTTCGCGCAATTATTTCAGTTTGTAAATGCGAGTGGTGCAATTGAGCCGTCTGGTAAAGTGTTGGTATTATTCACCTCGATTACAAATGGTGACACAACTGGATTTGCATTGGCATTATTTTCTATTTTAATAACTGCTGGACTTTTTATGCTCGTAGTATGGGCTCAATCTTTGAAAGCTGAAATTCCATTATCATTTGACAGAGTAAGGGGATATGGAATGAGATGGCCTCTTCAATTTTTCTACACTGGAGTTTTGCCAGTTATCTTAGTTTCTGCTCTTGCGGCTAATCTACAACTGGTCGCTTCATTATTCCAAAATTGGCTTGGACATGCAACTTGGCTTGGTGGATTTTCTGGAGGAACGCCCGTATCTGGTCTTTCATACTGGATACACTCAACTCCAATCTTGCAAGAAATAATTACTGGAAGTTTTAGATGGGTATCTGCTATCCAAGCAATTGGTCATGTATTGTTTTACGTCGGATTCTCTGTTTTGTTTGCGTATTTCTGGATGAAAACCTCTGGACAAGATTCGGCAAATCAGGCGAAAAATATTATGAACTCTGGATTGAGCATGCCTGGATTTAGAAAAGATCCGAGAGTAATTGAATCTATATTACAAAGATATATTTTACCATTGACAATAATGGGTGGTGCGGCAATCGGACTACTTGCATCACTTGCTGACTTGCTTGGTGCTTTAGTCGGCGGAACATCTATCTTATTGGCGGTTATGATTTTATATCAGTTATATCAAAATATTGCTCAACAGCATGCGGTTGATATGAATCCGGCATTTAGGGGAATGTTTGGTGGATAAATGAAAAACGAGGTGAAAAAATGAAATTTATGAAAATTATGATTTTGATTTATATAATCGGCGCAGCTGTAGTTTTTCTATGGAATCAATTTCCGTTCATAAAAGATTCTGTTCACTTTGCCCTAGATCCAAGCATTGGTGCCTTATTCAACTGGAATTTGACATTTGGTTTTATATTAGTAATGTTAGTTTTTGCTTTAATTACCACTCTTGCCCAAAAATATTTTACGGATCAAGATGCTCTAAAAACACTTAAAGAAGAGCAGAAACTAATTCAACAAGAATTAAAACTATACAGACAGGATCCTAAAAAGACTACTGAACTTACATCGAAGTCTTTTGAATTGACGATGAAAACGATGCCATTAACGATGCGACCGACATTTTATACTATGTTGCCATTCATTTTAACATTCAAGTGGTTCTCAGATTATTTCACTACGAATCCAGTGAAGGTGTTGGGAATGCATTGGCTTTTGGCTTATTTCATAATTATACTGGTTTTATCGCCTATACTCAAGAAAGTGTTTAAGGTTCAATAAATTATAAAATTTCTATTAACTTATTTTTATTTGTTAAGCCTGATTTAATCTTTATATTCTTCCATGAAACTCCGAAGTGTTTCGACAGCATAGAAATTACTTCCAGATTTGCCTCGTTCTTTTCTGGCTCGGCAGAGACGTAAATAAGAAGATTACCTCCTCCAAAGTCCTCTATTCTCGGATTTGGAGAATTTGGCTTAACCATTACTTTTACTATCATAGAAATTTTTGCAATAAAAAGTTTTTAAACATTTGGGGTTTAATCGTTTTCAACACGCGGAGCTAAAATAAAACCCATTCCTAACTTCTGTCCTGCAAAATCCATTCTTAACGGATAGTCATTGGAAAATTTTAATGTAACTCTGTCCGAAAGAGACTTTGCTTTTATAAATTTCATAAGATATTCCAATGAATATTTTGATTTAGCTGTGCCTTGAATTTTTGTTTCTCCGGAGGAAAATTCTGCCTTCGCCGAATTTAAGCTTCCACTACCCTCAATTATTAATTTGTTTGGTTCCGCTAAAAACGAACAAGAGTCTGCAACTACTGAACAATCTTCTATTACCTGTGAAAGTTCCTGTGCGTTCATTTCTACTTCACATGAAAAATTTAAAACAGGCTCTGTTTTATCTTCGGACGAAACATCGATTAAAGACAAAACAAAATTCCTCTTTATTTTATCAAATATAGAAACCTGAAGCTGATTTTCTTCTTGACTAAGAATTATACTGGATGATGACGCTGCTCTTTTCAATACTCTTTTGAAATCTTCTAAGTTTATTCCCCAGACGTCCTTGCCGGCCTCATATTGAGAAAAACTTTCTTTTGGAATTTTAAAAATTA
>CAZNOS010000004.1:22058-29673 GCA_964574775.1 Candidatus Woesearchaeota archaeon
ACGTCCTTGCCGGCCTCATATTGAGAAAAACTTTCTTTTGGAATTTTAAAAATTACCATTGAAATATTCGCTGGATCTACAGCTACAATCGACATACCCTCATCTAAAAGCTTGATTCTAACCTCTGTTACTATCTCTGAAATTATTGAAATAGCATCACTCAGTATTTTTGGATTATCTAAACGAACAATCATAATTCAAGAAACGTTTTATCGTTTATAAGGATTGTTGTGAAAGAGTTGGGGATTTAAGGGTAATCAGAAAGGATAAAAATTATATTTGTATTCATGAGTATTAAGAACTATTTCAAAATTCTTTATGTTTTCTGTGAATTCTTCTCTAAATCTTTTAATTATTGATTCTAATTGTGCGTGTGACGGAACCTCTAACTCTAAAGATAGGTCATGAGTTCCAATCATAGTAATCATAAAAACAATGTTATTATTTAATTTTGCGAACTGCAACATTTTATTTTCTATCTCTTGGGTAAGTTTATGCAAACTAAAAAACACGCTATACCTAAGCACGCCCATATTCTCAAAACCTAATTGGGTAGCGTAACCGCTTATTATTCCTTCAGATTCTAGTTTTTTGAGGCGATACCTTACAACATCTATAGTAGTCTCCAACTTTTCTGCGATGGCTACCATATTCTCTCTAGCATTTTGAGAAATTATTTTCAAGATTCCTTTGTCTGTTTTGTCCAAATCCCCATCAATCTTTTTGGTAGAATATTCTAGAATCTTTGTACTTTTTTCTCCAATCAAATACCCCTTTGTAAAGCCAGGAGATTTTACTAGTAAAAATACTTCTTTGTCGTCAATATAATTTCCAAATTTGTTTTCGATTAAGCGATAAATTTCAACAAAATCATCTGGGTTTTTGGCCATAATAGAGAAACTAATATCCCACTTTCCGCTGCATGAAACAACCCAGCGTATATTATTGTTTTTTACGAGTGAAGATATTATTTCTTCTTCTTTAGTGGGATTAACATTTTGTAATCTAATGAAAACTTTATAGTGGCTGTAACCCAAAGCCAAAGTATTAATGAAAGAAATATATTTTTTAATAATCTTTTCTTTTTCAAGTCTTTCCAATCGATACCCTATGGCCTGTTCGGATAAACCAACTCGTTTCGCAAGTTCTTTATTTGTTGCTCTGCTATTTTGATCTAGCCAATACAGTAGTTTTTTATCTTTTTGATCTAACTCCATAAAATGTATAAAAATGCATTATTTAAATACTTTTTGCTTTTTAATTCCGTTTTTTAATAGAAAGTTATATATAACTGTAAGATATATCTACTTATTAATAACAACATGAACAAACAATTAGAGATATTGGTAGTGGAAGATAATCCTAGACATTTATCCGAAGCAAAGGCAGAAATGGATAGAAGAGTAGCAAGAGCCAAAGAATCAGATAATGTTCTTCGTGTAGACTATGCAACAAATTTAGCAGAAGCAAGATTAGCAGTCGCCAAAAATAACTATAATGGAATAATTAGCGATGTATTCTATCCTTCTGGAGAAACACATAGTAATGAGGAAGAAATTAAATTAAGAAAGGAAATTTCTGAAATACTAGTTCATAAAAAGATATCAAAATGCGGAGATCTAACGAATTACTCGGAAAAGTATAGAAAAGAAATACGAGATAGTCTTTCCTACGCAATAAATGGACTACGTAGCCAAAACTGGATAACAGAGTTAGATCAACTTGCACCATTCGGAGTAATGTTACATAAAGAAACTCGAGACTTACCCTTTGTTTTTTGCACAGATATGTATCATCATAAACATGAAGTACAGCCGGTACACGAATATGTTCAAAGTTCTTGCTGTGATGAATTTATTTGGCTTATAGATGCTGGAAGTTCACATGAGGAGCAGAGGGATCACAAGCATTGGAACACTGCATTCTTGCATTTATTAAGATTTATCGTCGCAAGAAGAAACAATGTTCTTGCGATAGACGCTTATGGAAGTAAAAAAAACATTTGCGTCCCGAAAGAAAATGGGCCTCTGGTAAGAGAGTTAGAAATATATCCATATATTTTAGAAGACGAGAAAAGAGAATTCAATCTAGAGAGATAAGTAAAACTTAATTTTCCATAGCCTATCTTATTTATCACAATATAGTTTATTATGCTCATTTCATCACCACATTCTTTATTAATCTCGACTTAGTTTTTCTTTTATGGAGGATCAAAACGAAGCTAACAGTTTGGAGAAAAGAAAGGTTCAGATTATTGCGCCAGCATACTATGCACGAAAAGACGTACAAGAGGCGATGTATAAATTCTGTAAAAATAGAGAAACTGTTCCACGTTATTTGGATGGATTTGGAAAAAGACCGGATGCACTTGATTATCCTTCTGATGTTATGGCCTTGGTAAAGAAAGGTGCGACTAGCTTTCATTGTTCGGAAGAGCTATGGGCCAACCCACTAGACATTAGTCTAAACATGACTCCTGAGCAATATAATAAGATTAAAATAGGATGGGATTTTCTCATAGATATTGATTCTAAGTTTTTTGATTATGCAAAAATTGCGGCAGAAGTATTAATTCAGACATTAGAATCTCATGGAGTTAAAAATGTGGGGATTAAATATTCTGGATCGAAGGGATTTCATATTATTATACCATCCAAATCTTTCCCAGAAGAATTATATGGAGAAAAAACGAAAGATAAATTTCCAGAATGGCCAAGAGCAATTGCTGGATATTTAAAGGAAAAGACTAAAGAAGGAGTTAATCAACGAATAATAAATCTTACTGGAAAAGAAAAACTAAAACAGAAAGGCGAACTAATAGAAAGAATTCGTTGCTCTGAATGTAAGGGCGAAATTACTCAAAAAGAAGAAGACTTATTTGAATGTACAAATCTAAAATGTAAATATAAATTATATTTTAAAAAAAGCAAACGACGAGGTCATATATGTCCGAACTGTAAATTTGATATGAATTTTATCGAGACTGCAAAAAGATATTTCTGTGAAAAATGTGGAAAGTACAAACCTAATCAGAAGGAAATATTAAAACTAATGGAGGTAATTCCGCTAAAAGATCAAAACAAATATGACACGAAAAAAGAGCAAACCACGAAGGCTCAAGAAGATTCTGTAGATATCGTGCTTGTTTCACCTCGTCATTTATTTAGAGCTCCATACTCTCTTCATGAAAAAACTGCGTTAGTTTCTATGGTTTTAACCAAGGAAGAATTAAAAGATTTCGAAATAAATATGGCTGATCCATTGAGAATAAAAATTAGAGACTTTAATCCGAATTCCATCCCCGGAGAGGCACGAGAACTTTTGGTAGAATCTTTAGATTGGGCAAAAATAAAACAAGAACCCGAGAAGAAAAAATTTGATGGTAAAGCGCTTGACATGAAAGGGTTGCAAATTAATGAAGGAATGTTTCCGCCAGTAATACAAAAAATCTTAGTCGGGATAAAGTCAGACGGAAGGAAGAGGGCACTATCTATTTTGCTTTCGTTTTTTTCTAGTCTAGAACTTCCTCCAGAATATATAGAACAAAGGACTTATGAGTGGAATGATAAAAATTACAAACCGCTTCCGAACGGATATGTTAAGAGTCAAATAGATTGGTCGTTAAGGAATAAAAGACTTCCGCCAAATTATGACAAACCGATATATGGTGATTTGGGAATTGCCTCCGAGACAGATGGGCTCAAAAATCCTATCAACTATACTATACGAGAAGCTATGAGATTGGGGTGGCGAGATGGTCAAAAATCCGACGACGGAATTAAAGATAAACAACAGAAACATTAATAAATAGAAAAATCATAAAAAATACATGAATAAGAGCGGTGCAATATTAGTTTTTGTATTTAGTTTATTAGTTTTGTCTGGATTTGCTTTTGCAGCAAATTGTACTTCATTCACATATTCTAATTGGAGTTCGTGTTCTTCTGGTTCTCAAACTAGAACAATTTTAAATTCTACACCATCCGGTTGTACTGGCGGAAATTCCGTATTAACCCAAAATTGTACTACAACAGCTACAAACGCTACAACTACTATCGCTGCTAATTTGTCAAAAATTGATAAGGGATTCGCGTGTCTTACAACTCAAGTTAAATCCGATTGTTCTGGTGCAACAACGATTCAAGAAATTGCTTTAACTATAATGGCTTCGCCTTCTACTGTTACGCAAGCGTGTTATGATAGATTATTAACATATAAAAAAACCGAGGGATGTTTTGGGACAAGCAGTTGCAGCGTTAGAGATACTGCACTGGCGATCTTGGCAATTAATCACGTCGGACAAAACACCGAACAATATGAGAGCTGGTTAATGAATCAAAGTATGAATGCCGATGATTTAGTTTGGTATTTAGAGCAGGACTCAAACGTTAAGTCTGGCTGCAAAGTAAGTTATAATTCTGCAGATTACACATTTAATGCACTTGAAAATAAAAAACTTGAAGGATCTACTGGAAACTGCTTAACTCCGGCGCAATCAGACTATTGGCTTCAAATTTCTCCGAATTGTTATGATACGACATTTACTCTTTTATGCGACGCTGATTTCATTGCTACCTTAATATACAAACAACCTAATTCTCCGACAATATATGTATTATCTGGAACAAAAACCGCTCAGGCGAATCAACCAATAGACTTATCCGTAACATCTCTTTGCTTTGGTATAAACGAGTGTGACTATGAATCCACTGCTTGGGCTGCTGTAGCATTAGATAAAACTGGAAACGATATAGACGCTTACATACCCTATTTAATTGCGAATGAAGGATCTAATCAAAGATATCTTCCCGATGCTTTCTTGCAAATACTGAAAGACTTTAGTGAATATGGTACGAAGCTCATACAGCAACAACAATTGAACTCGTGGGAAGCCCCTGGAAGTCAGTATGGAAAATATTATGATACTTCACTGGCATTAATTGCCTTATCTAATAGTAATCAACAACAAGTTATAAACGCTAAAACTTGGCTTACAAATAGTGCGCCTGGACAGGATGGGTGTTGGAACAACGATAATATAAGAGACACTGCAATTGCACTTTGGGCTTTGGCTGGAAGAACCGCAACTATCAGTGCTGGTGGAACGACGTCATCTATTCCAATGTGTTTGGACTCTGGAAATTTTTGTATACCTACCACGAGTTGCCCTAGTGGAGATGTCTTAAGTAATTATTATTGCCCTTCGTTAGGAAATAAATGCTGTAAGACTGCTAATTTGCAAACCTGCTCCAATATGAGCGGAATTGTCTGTGCTTCAAATAAAAGATGTGCAGGGATAGCTAAACAGGCTAGTGATGCCAACAGCTGTTGTATTGGCGAATGTGAAGATATTCCTACAGAAACAGAGTGTGAGTTAGCTGATAATAGCTGTAGAACTTCTTGTTCCTCAACACAGACGGAAACAACTGATTCTTGCGGAGATGATTCTTCTTTGGTTTGTTGTAAAGCTAAGCCACAAGAACCTGGTAGTAGTGGAAGCACTTGGTGGATATGGCTTCTTGCAATATTAATAATATTAGTAATACTTGGCATAATCTTTAGAGATAGGCTAAAGGTTTTTATTTATAAAACAAAATCTAAGTTTGGTGAGGATAATAACAAGCCATCATCTGGCGGAGTTCCTCCTGGATTTGGCCCCTATTCTTCGGATAGACAAATGCCACCACAGCAAAGACCAATGATGAGGCCTATGCCCATACCACAGCAAAGACCAATGCCTCCGATGGCAAATAGACCTCCAATGAGAAGATAAATTTATTAACTTACATTTTTTTGTCCTAATATGAAAAGAGTGATTTGGTTTTTAGCATTTTTATTTATTATTAGTTTTTCACTAGCACTTCCAGAGATAAAATTCCAGAATGAAGCTTATCAGCCACAAGAAACTATTATAGGATCCATTGCAGGTATTTCTGATTACAGTCTTATTACCCGAGAAGACTTACATATTTATGAACAAAGAAGAGAGATTTTTTTCGAAAAAGATATAATGAGAGCCAATGATAGCTATTATTTTTATATTATACCTACGAAAGAGGGCGATTTCAGTATTAAAATTGATGATGTTGTATTTTCAGCCGGTGGTGGTGGAGATTTGCAAAAAAACTTTAGTATAGTTAAGCAGCTTAATCAAAATAACAAAACGCAAGTATTAACTGTCCGACCCGGTCTTTATCTTGGAAGCAATCCGGAAATAAATCTTGTTAATTCTGGGGAAGAATCTCTAAATATAACTATTAATGGTGCAACATCTCTAGTTCTTTTGTCTGGAGATAGTAAAAAAATAACAGAAAATATTTCTGACGGATTTTCTTTTTTACAAATAGTTAGTTATGATAGTTTTTCAGTACCTATTTACAAAGATTTTATCGTCGAGCCAGTAAATAATTATACAAACGAAACAAACATTACTACAAATAATTATGACTCATGTGTTGTAATAAATCAAAGTTTTTCTCTAAATTATCTTATTGGTGGAAACAACACACTCAACATTTCGATAATTAATAGTTGTGATTTTCCGATTGAAAATATAGACATTGTTTCCGACTCTGGATATGTGGTGCCACAAGACGATTCAATCTCTATGAACGCATCTGATATAAAAAATATAATATTTAATTTAGATATTAATCGAGCTGGGGCATTTGTTGCTAATATTGATTTTTATATTAAAGACAATACAATTGCTCAAACTAAAATTATTATTTTTAGCTTCAAGAATGAAAGTTCTTTGGAAAAATTTAATCAAACTTATGAAACTACTCAGACGCAAGCAAAGCCAAGCTGTGAAGAGTTGGCTGGTGTTTTGTGTACATCTACGCAAAGCTGTTCGACTGATAATTATGCGCCATATTACATTAATAGTACTGTTTTAACTTGCTGTTTTGATTCTTGTGTGGAATTAGAGCCACCCGTTAGCTGGAGTAATATTTTAATTGGGTTGCTTGGATTTGCCTTAATCGCCGGTGTTGTTTATTTATTGTATAAAAGATCTAAAAAAATAAAGAACGTAAATCCCGAGGATAAATTTAAGGAAGTTGATAAAAAATATCAAAAAAATATTTTAGGCGATAAAAAATAATTATTTCTTTTTCTTTTTAGAAGATTTTTTTGAAGGCTTTTTTACTTCTTTTTCTTCAGAGCTATGTTGCATAGTAATTTGTATTGGTTGAATTGGATTTTTTGATACCGGCTGCTGAGTCTGTTGCATTTGACTTAGTTTTGCTGACATCTGCTGTATCTGCATCTGCATTATTTTTGTAACTTCATCATATCTGTGCAATCTGCCAGACAAATCGTTCATAAACATTGTTGCCTCTTGGCAATTAAGTTGTAAATCTATTGGCTCTATAATTTCGACAGAAGATGGCATAAAATCGAACATTAAATCCATTAGTTTTGCTAGTCCATCTGTTCGAACTTCTACTTCTGCAAAGCATGTGTAAAGATCTTTTTCTGATTCTACGATAGCTGGCTCAGATAGCTTAGAGCTCACCAAACTAACTCCTTTAATGTGATTTAATTTATCTACATGTGCCCTCATGGAATCAATTAGATATTGCGGTGGCCTTCCGGCAACTTCAATAATCAT
>CAZNOS010000005.1:0-28779 GCA_964574775.1 Candidatus Woesearchaeota archaeon
CAGCTCCAGCTCCTGTAAGCATCTTATTTTCTCTAATAATGTGATGTGGATATGGCTTTACTTCAAGATAGAAATCTTTTCCTACTTTCTCGAGTAAGAATCTATTTAAAAACTGTCTAACAGCCTCTAAAGCATTATCTCTTAATTGAACTCTGTGTTTTGTTTGAATGTCGAGTATAATTTTGTATTTTCCAGCTTTATATCCAGCCAAGTCGCCCATTCTCATTTTTGTTAATTTTGTTGCAGGAACTGTTTTAACATAAGCTTTTTGTTTAAACTTAGATTTTCTTGTAAATGGAAGTGCGTATCTTCTAGAATAACATGCTGCTCTTCTTAGTCCCATTATATTTTAACCTCTGTTCCGATAGCTTGGCCAGGCAAACCCTTTTCGAATATTGCCCTAATAACTCCCTTTCCGCCGTGAGCTGCTGCTACTTTTCCTTTAATTTCTAACTTTGCTGGAGATGTCCAAACTACTTCTTTTCCGACGTATTTCTGTGCTTTTTCTCTTGAGTCAACTCCGTCTATCTCGATTAAAAAATGTTTAGGAGTTATAGTTCTTTTTCCCCTTCTAAATTGTATAACGATTGCTTTTGCCATAATATATGAACTCAAAAAAATATACTCTCTTCAGGGCATTTCTCCATAAAGATAATTTTAAGAGTAGTTATAGAATAAAAAGTCTATTTATAAAGGTTGCTATAATATCTAATAACTTAACTCGAATTCACCGAATTGTTGCTTAATAATTTCCATTTGTTTTGGAGTAACTTTCACTTTATCTTCTTTTGAATCGTTAAGCTCTTTATTCAATTCTTCAACATTAGATTCGACTAATTTATCACTCTTGATTGCCCATATTTTTCCTTCCTCTACGATAAATAGGTTGGTTAAGAAGAAAACTTCTGCAGTTTTATCTTTGGATTTCAATATAAATCTTTTTCTATCTAATACTATAAAATCTTTTCTTTGTGCGAATTCGATTAATGTATTTGTAATCTCCGCTGCCATCTTCCTTGCCTGCTCGATTGCTGTAATTTCTTTAATCGTGATTTTTTTCTTCTTATCTTTATCCAACGCCTTAAATTCATCTCTTGTTTTTAATATTGCTTTTATATTTTCCAAAAATCTCTTCGGCATTTTTCCATGTTTCACTAATTGATCGTCGAATGCTTTAATTAAAGCAGGCTCGTCTTTTTTACCCAAAATACTTTCTAGCATTCCGAACACATCTTTGCAAGTTTGTTGTATAGATCTATCTTGAACTCTTTTTTCAATTTGCTCTCTTAATTGCTTTAGTCTCTTAATATAATCTAAGGCGTTCTTTGCCATTTTGTCTAGTTCTGTTCCAGTCATTTTTGTATGCTTTCCAGCTTCGTAATCTTTATAATACATTACTATTTCTTCTAAAATTTTTGCGTATTTTTCCTCAAGTAATTTTTCTTTTTCTACAAAAACTTCTCTTAATAATCTAAATGTTTCTTTTGGCGTCGGTGGTGCTAAACCAAACATCATCAAAATTCCTTGCGATGGCGTTAGAATTCCCCAATAAATATCCATTACTGCAACATCTAAAACTCTTCTATTGATACTTTCTTCTAATTTATCTCCGGATGACATAAACATATCAACTGCTTCTGGAGATGGTTTGATTTTGCCCATTCTCAATAAAGATTTCCATGGTAAGAAAGTTCCTCTATCGTAAAGTGGAACTCCGTCTCTAATAAACGTAAACATAACTGGATGCGCGTCTTTAACTGCTTCCCAGAACTCTGTCAATAAATAAACCTGAACATTTAATGGGTTTTTTGCTCCTGCGATTGCAGTTGCTTCTTGAATAAACTGAAATATAACAGAACGCAATTTTTCTTTCAATTCAAATCTTGGCATTCTTTTTACATCTGTATCGTCAATAACTATGAAAACATCAACATCGGAAGTCGGTTTTGCTTCGCCACGAACAAGCGAACCAGCGACGATATAACTAGTAATATATTTTTCAAATTTCTTTAGTGTTAATGATTTATGTATAGATGCAAGTCTTAATGCTCCAAATAATCCCTTATCTAAAATTGGATATGACATAGCCAATGCTTCAAGAATATCGAATTTTGAATCTAGACCGAGATTCCAAATGTCAACTGGCGTTAGGACATGAACCCACCATTTATCGTCTATATCTTTTGCTTTTTTAATGCATTCAAGTCTAATTTTTTGAATTTCCTTAAAATTCTCTTCTGGAACTACAACCAATATGTGCATTAATTTTTTCTTACAATCTTCTAGTGGTACTTCAAATTCCTCTTCTATCTTTAAATTAGCTTGCGCCGGAACAATTCCAATTTCCTCTATAAACTTATACTCTTTCGTAATTTCTTTTTTGAATTTGTCCAAATCATTTTTTGTTTTTTCCATCGCCTTTTGAGCTTCTTTATCTAATCCCGTATTAGTCATTGGCAAATCTCCAAGTTTTGATTTTGGAATATACGAGTCAGAAATATTTTGCTCGACAGAATTCTCTTTGCTTTCGTTTTTTCTGGTTTCTTTCTCAGAAGTCTTTTCCACCATAATTGATATAGTAAGAATTGCTTTTTAAATGTGACGTGTGAGATCAATGACTGCTTTCTACTATATTATTTTTGATTTTGTTTCGCTGGCGGGACCCCGCCTCTTTTGCCGATAATCTTTATATCTTTTCCAGCATCGGCTATATTCTCTTTTACTTCTTTTATAATCGGAATTTCTGTAATTTGCTCTAAGAATTCTTTCAGCGGATTATTTTCTGTTATTTGAGTAAGTTTTTTTATTAATTTTGTAGCCGCCATTTCTCCTTTTTTAATTGTGGTCTTTATTTTTGTTTTTGAAAAATCGAGAGTTTCAATATTTTCAAGATTTAAGTTTATAACTACATCTGCCTTGTCCAAATTCAATTCTGCTTTTGATGCCTCCGCATCCATTATCTGTAAAGATTTACTAATTGTGTAAACCACGCCCGGAATTCTTTTTTGCCCGACATTTTTTATAGCCTCTTCTTTTATTGACGGTTTTTTTTCTCTCACGGAATCAACATTAACAGCTATAATAACCTCTGCGCCCTCTTTCTTTAGAATCTCCGTTGGTATTAAGTCGGTTAATCCTCCGTCGACTAATATTCTTCCATTGTTCTCTACTGGAACGAAAATTCCTGGAATAGAAATACTTGCTCTTACTGCTTTTGCCACATTGCCTTTGTTAAAAATTATTTCCTGCTTATTTTCAATATCAAAAGCTGTTATAAAAAGGGGGATTTTTAGTTGATTAAATTTTAAATCTGTAAGTTTTTTTTCTAAATAGGCTTCAATTTTTGCGCCCTTAATCAACCCTTTCTGTGGAAATGTATAATCAAAAAATGCGTCCCAATTTGTTTCTAAAACTTCCTTTTCCATTTTTTTTGCGTTTGGTTCTGCAGAATATAGTGCACCGATTAATGCGCCGATACTTGTTCCAGAAATATAATCTATTGGAATCTTATATTTTTCTAAAACTTTTAGAACTCCGATGTGAGCAAATCCTCTCGCTCCACCACCACCTAACGCCAAACCAACCTTCTTTTTTTCAGACATAAATTTGTTTAGATTAGATTTGTTATAAATGTTTCTTTCTTTGATCCCTACTTCTTTATAGCTTCAATTTTCAAACTCTCTAAAGCTATTCCTTCATATTGTCTTTTTGATATGTCCTTATCCTCACTTAATATTTTAACTTCGAATCCGACTTTTTTCATTTTATTAATATAATCTTGTTTTTGCAAAGCTCCTGCGACGCAACCGGTCAATAATCCTTCATCTTGTTTTTGTTCTGAGGTTAATTCTCCTAACAAAACAATATCTGAAACAAACATTTTTCCGCCTTTTTTTAAAACTCTAAATGCTTCTTTGAAAACTTTGTCTTTATTTGGTGCAAGATTAATTACACAATTACTTATTATCACGTCGATAGAATTATCTACTATTGGAAGTTCTTCAATATCACCTAATTTAAATTCGACATTAGAATATTTATATTTTATAGCATTTGCTTGCGCTTTTTTTATCATTTCAGGCGTCATGTCAACACCAATTACTTTTCCATTTTCCCCAACCTTTTTTGCAGCTAAAAAAGCATCAAATCCAGCACCACTTCCTAAATCTAGAACGACATCTCCCCTTTTTATTGTTCCGAGCGCGGTAGGATTTCCACAACCCAAACCCAAATTTGCTTCGGGAACGTTGTTTATTTCCTCATTTGAATAACCAATCTCTTTAGAAATTTTTTCGTTAGAAATTCCGCAACCGCAATTACAAGAGCATCCGCCCTTAGCTATTTTTGTATAACCCTCCCTTATGGTATTTTTTATTTCTTGATTCCCCATTTTAAATTATATGGGCCCAGGAGGGATCGAACCTCTGGACTATGGACGCTAAAGGAGTCGAACCTTTCTCAACTCGGTGTAAACGAGTAGTCCTACCGATGAACGAAGCGTCCGGTATGTTATTTAAATGATAAAAAGTGAGGGTTTATAATCGTTTCTTTTACGGTTTGGATGTGATTGCGTTTAATTTTATTAATCTCAATTAACGCTTTTCTTCTTATTTTATAACTATTTGCCCATTTGGCGTATGCATTCCAACCATAAAAACTTTCTAGAAGTTTTTCGTAACTTATTTCATTGTTTTCATACTGATTAAGTTTTAACACAATCTTTTTCAGATTTCTTTTCCTTAATAATTTAAAGTGATAAAAATTTCTAAATCCTACAAAATCTATACCTCTAAACAAAGAAATAATATTGGATTTTTGAGGGTGTAGCTCTAATCGTAATTTATATTTTAAATAGTGCTCAATCTTAGATTTCCAAAGTTCTATCTGGTTTCTATCTTCGTGTAAAATAACAAAATCATCTACATATCTAATATAATGCTTAACGCCCAACCTCTGCTTGATAAAATAATCTAACTCGTTTAGATAAACGTTAGCGAAGAATTGGCTTGTTAAATTTCCCAATGGCATGCCTACTCCATTATCTCCACTATTATTTAGTATTTTTTTACTCAATTCTATCACCCCGACATCATTTATTTTTCTTTCTAAAAAAGTTATTAATATTTTGTGGTCAACTTCTGCGAAATAATGTTTTATGTCTGCCTTTAAAACAAAACATTTTTTCGTATTATTTTTAGAAACACACTTTTTGAATTTATCAAATCTTTTCAATGCAAATAAATTTCCTTTTCCTTTTCTATTCGCACAAGAATCATAAATAAAAACTCTTTCGAAAATTGGCTGAATAATATTTATTAACGCATGGTGAACAATTCTATCACGGAAATCTGCTTTGCTGATTTTCCGCGTCTTTGGGTCGCGAAGAATGAAGGTTTTTAATTTTCTGGGATGATATGTAAAAGTCATTAGCTCAAACTGAAGTTGCTGTAAATTCTCTATCAAATTTTGCTCGAAGTCTATAATATAATGTTTTTGTGTTTTATGTTTTCTTGCTTTCTGCCAAGCAAGAACTAAATTTTCCCATTTGTAAATTTGGTAGTAGATATTTTCGTTCATAATTATAATCCCAACCATTTAAGCCATTCGACCGTTGTCGTTCGAGTTAGCAAGATTATCATCATTAGCATACCAGTTGCCATTCCTGTTGAGATAGGCCCTGAACAACGTTGTAGCCAATTTACTATACTAATTTCACCAGCGTTCTTCGCAAAGAATGCTTGAATTTTATGGCTTAAAATTACTGAAATAATGCGCGAGTAAATTGACGTGTGGCCTAACATCATGGTTAGGGATTTTTATTAATAAAAATTAATTTAAAAACTTTTAGAATTTGAATTTTTTTCTAAATTCTTCACCTACTATTGTAACTAAATCACTTGTTGATTTTTCTATTCTTGGTACCGCGACGCCTTCGGCGTCGTAACGAACCACCCGACCGATGTCGTACGAGATAGCAAGAATATCAACATAAGCACACCAGTAGCCACTCCTGCCGAGACCGGCCCTGAACAACCCATTTTTACCAACTGATATAAATGGATAATCGGAAATACTTCTAACTTTATCATCCGTTACGCCTTCATTTAGCGTAAATAAAAGACCTGCGTTTTGGTCTGCATTTAGTCTTAAATGAGCAAGATTTGGAACTCTACCTTCTCCCAATTTTATTCCATGTTTTTTAAAAGAAGCTAAAAGTGCTTCTGCTTGAGCATTGTTTGTTTCGGGTCTCCCACTAATTTGAAGTCCAAAATCAGTATAAATTGAACCGATTGGATTTTTATTTCCAGCTTGTTTATATAAATCTAAAAGTTCTTCTCCGCCAATTACTGGAATACCTAGAAATTGATTCATAAAAACTTGTCCGTATGGATGAGAACCTAGAATGTCTTCTTCTGTGTTTTTGCCTTGATAGTTATATAAAATTTTACCAACCTGTCTTTGCCAATTTTCTCCCAAAGAAGCATTGTCTCTCAAAACTCTTTGCACAGCTTCGTAATATTGAGGCATAATATCTGCTTTTACAGTTGATGCTCTACCAAGCGTTCTTTCAACCTTTTGAGTGTGTACGATTTGCATAATTTATTAAAAAAAATGAGGTTTATAAACTTTTCGCTTAATGTCTTTTAATAGTAGTAACATAACTAAAAAGTTTTATTGATTCTTATAAGATTCTCCACCTCCAGACTCTTCGGCACTCTCCCCTCTTTAAGAAAAAATTGATATTTTATATTATTCTTCAAATTCGAGAATCCAATTATCTCACAAAATTTAATGGCGTTTTTACTATATAACATAATTCCCTTGCTAAATATACCCGGTTTTATTTGGAGACTAGTTAAAGCATTAGCAACATCTTCCTTCATGGTTTTGGATGTAATAGATAGATGAATCATTATCTTTGAGTGTGGATGAGCAGACAAGCTACCATCTGTGTCCATAATTCCCCTTAGGCATTTAATAAGACTTTTTTTATTTTCAATTATAAATTTTGGTATGTATAAATTCTTCTTTACACCTATCGGAAAACCTAGTCCAGATAGATATTCCACGGCATTCTTACTATACAGAACGCACCTCATTGCACGAGTTTTCCTAGCAAAGTAAAACCTTGGATATATACCAAATAAACTAAAAATTAATCTATTAAGATATTCTTTAAAATAATTATCCTCCAGTATTTTATCAGCTGTTATGGACAAGCCCTTCATATCTGAGAACAAACAGCCATCTCCCAACATTATCCCGTAAAATTCTGCAAAATCTTCACTACACTTATCTGGAATAATAATTTTCTTAGCCTTGTCTCTCCCGTTTGCCATCTTTTGTCCCCAAAACGGTTCTATAAATTTTATTTTTTTCATTAATTCTGGTTTATTGATTTTATCATCCATATCTACAATTTTTTCAAATAAATTATATGGAATCGTACTATCTTTCGTTAGCCAGTCATGACTCAATGTTTGCTCGGAAATACCAATAATTTTAGAAAATCCTTTCCATGATAATTGTTTTTTTATTTTAATTTGTAAAAGAATTTTTCTTAATAGATTTTTGTCCATAATAACTCTCCTATCTATAATTCTTCCATCTGGAGTTCTTCTCATATAATTACGAAGAGTATATTATTTATAAACCTACTTATTTACCATTAGCCTATGAGTCCAATATATTTCTAGAATTTTCAAGACTTTTAAAGGTTACGAATTAATCTAATTGAAAAACAAGTTTCGATTCAGGATATGGATACTGGAATCCCTTTACTTTCAATGGTCTATGTAACGCTCGAATATGATTGAACGCAGATTCTATAGTTGCTGGTTTGCCGTTGTGAGTTGATCCAAAATTTCTATAATGTTTTGAAAATGTATCATTTAAAATCTCGGGTGACAATGTCACATTATAAACTTCCACTGGATTTGTAATAACATCTCCATTAATTACTCTTCTCCAAACTTCCATTTCTAATTCTGAAGATTCATGAAGAAGTTTTAGTAGCTTATTATCGCCCTTTAAAACCCAACCGAGAGGCAATCCATTCTTTGATTTTCCAGTCGAGTCAACCCAGCAATATGGGCCTTCATATCCAACTTTCGTTTTACTTGGTTCAAATCTTAAAACTCCATCGCATTCATCCTGAACCAATCTAAAGAAACCACCAGCTATTCTAGCTAAGTCATTTACATTACCACGTTCAGTAAATCTTTTTAGTTCCAATCTCTGACGTTCTTCTCCGGCCATTCTCTGATAGTGTGGACTTGTTGCTAAAAAATCACCAAGGTCTTTTATTACAGAAATTGTATCGTTGCTCATATTAAAAAGACTCATCAGAACCTTTTAAATATTTAGATAGTTAAAAATATATTACGAAAAACTTCACAATCACTTAAACATTCTCATCCACTTAATTGCTTTTTCTATATCTTGATTGACTTTTTCTATTGGTTGCTCTCCGTTGATTTTTGTCGTATTATAAAATTTCATTACTGGACCAATTTCGTCATGATACGTTTTTAGTCTTTGATTTATTGCATCGTCGGATGAATCATCTGCTCTTTGAGAAAGTGGACCACCGCACACATCGCATACACCTTCCTGTTTCGGTTTTGGCGCTGTAAAATAATTATATCCAGCTCCGCATTTTTTACAACTCCATCTTCCTCTAATTCTTTTTAATGCCTCTGCATCTGAAATTTCTATATTGAAAGCATTATCAATTTTTATTTTAGCAGCGTCTAAATCTTTAGCTTGCTGAATATTTCTTGGATAGCCATCTAAAATAAATCCATTTTGACAATCTTCTTGCAAAAGTCTTTCTATTAAAATTTTTAAAATTAAACTATCTGGAACCAAATTTCCTTTTAAAATATAATAATCAACTTCTTCTCTTAATGTACCAGTTGTTGCTCTCAATAAATCTCCTGTAGAAATGTGTGGCATCTTAAGATTTTTAGAAACAATTTTAGCTTGCGTTCCTTTGCCGCTTCCCTGAACACCGATAAATAAATAATTCATTTTTCACCTGAGTTAAACATAATAATCCTCTTTTATAATTATTTCTTTTTTTCTTCTTGCCTTACTGGAGTTTGTTGTTTTTTCTGAACTTGTGCGTTAATTTTTTGTTCTATATTTTTTGGTAAATTTTGAATCACTGAAACTCTCGCAACTTGATTATTTTGGACAGGTTTTTTCTGAACTTGTATAACCATAGTTTTCCTCTGTTGATTATTCTGTTGAGCAACTTGTTTCATTTGCCCCATTTCTTGTCGAACAATATTTCTTATTTCATCTCTAATTGAAACACCCTTCATTGCTGGTTTATTTTGTGAAACAGGCTTATTTTGACTCTGAACAATAACTTGCTTATTTTGAGTATTTGGTTTTATAGGTTGAGCCATTCTTCCTTTAATCGCTCTCGCATCAGTGGTCGATTGTTTTTGATTTGCGATAACATTAGTCATTCGACCCCTAATGCTCGCTTGTGCAGCAGCTAGCATTGCAATAGGAACTCTATAGGGTGAACACGAAACATTACTTAGTCCGATTCTATGACAGAATTCAACAGATGCCGGATCTCCGCCGTGCTCTCCGCAAATTCCCATATCAATATCTTTTCTTGTGCTTCTAGCTTTTGTTAAAGCAAGTTTCATAACTTTTCCAACTCCCTCTTGGTCGATTGTTTGGAAAGGATCTTTCTCGAAAATATTTCTATCTAAATAGGATGGAATAAACTTTCCAGAATCATCTCTTGAAAAGCCTAAAGTTGTTTGTGTTAAATCATTTGTTCCGAAAGACATAAATTCAGCTTCGGTCGCAAGCTCATCAGCGATAAACGCAGCTCTTGGGAATTCAATCATTGTTCCGATTTTATAATGTACTTTTCCTTCAATCCCAGTTTCCTTAGCAACTTTTTGCACAAGTCCTTTAATAAATTTGAATTCAACTAGAGAGATAATATTTGGAATCTCAATCTCTGGCATTGCATCAATTCCTGCTTTCTTGCAATTCAAAGCAGCTTCGAAAACTGCACGAGCTTGCATCTCTGAAATTTCCGGATAAACAACGCCAAGTCTGCATCCCCTAAATCCAAGCATGGGGTTGAATTCGTGTAATTCAGAAATTTTTGCCTTGATTTTTTCAGCTGGAACATTAATCGCCTTAGACAATTCTGCAATTTCCTTATCTTCCTTCGGTAAGAATTCGTGTAAAGGTGGATCTAGGAATCTGATAATTACTGGTTTCCCACTCATAACTTTGAATAATCCCTCAAAGTCTGCTCTTTGATACGGCAATAATTTTGCCAAAGCTTTTTTTCTTCCAGCTTCATCGTCTGCTAAAATCATTTCTCTCATTGGAGTAATTCTATCGCCTTCGAAAAACATGTGTTCGGTTCTAGTCAAGCCGATACCTTCAGCGCCGAAGTCGTATGCAACTTTAGCATCGTATGGAGTGTCTGCATTTGCTCTTATGCCGAGTCTTTTATGTTTCTTTGCCCAAGCCATTAATACTGCAAATTCTCCAGCTAAAATCGGATCTATTACGTTTAGAGCGCCCGCGTAAAATTCTCCAGTTGTTCCGTCTAGTGTAATAAAATCTCCTTCCCTTAAAGCTACTCCGCCGATTTTCAAAGTCTTTGCTTTTTCGTCGATAACCAGTTCAGAACATCCAGCAACACAGCATTTACCCATTCCTCTCGCAACAACCGCAGCATGCGAAGTCATTCCACCTCGAGCTGTTAAAATTCCTTGAGAAACGTGCATTCCTTTGATATCTTCTGGGGAAGTTTCTATTCTAACTAAAACTACTTTTTCGTTCTTCTCAGTTGTCCAAATTTCAGCAGTTTCTGCGTTGAAAACAATTTTACCAACAGCTGCGCCTGGCGAAGCCGGAAGTCCCCTTCCTAAAGATTTTATTTTTTGTAATGCGACCGGGTCTAATCTTTTATGCAACAACTGATTCAATTGCTGTGGGTCAACTTTCATTAAAGCTTGTTCTTCTGTTAATACTTTTTCATTAACTAAATCAACCGCAATTTTTACTGCAGCATGTCCAGTTCTTTTTCCGTTTCTAGTTTGAAGCATGTATAATTTTCCTTCTTGAACGGTGAACTCGATATCTTGCATATCTTTATAGTGATTTTCTAATTTTTTTCTAATCTCTAAAAGTTGTTTGTAAACTACCGGCATATCTTTATCAAGTCTTGATATTGGCTCTGGCGTTCTGATTCCAGCAACCACGTCTTCGCCTTGTGCATTGATTAAATATTCTCCATAGAAAACATTTTCTCCGTTAGACGGATTTCTTGTGAAACAAACTCCAGTTCCAGAAGTCAATCCCATGTTTCCAAAAACCATCGCTTGAACATTAACAGCAGTTCCTAAAAGTCCTTTAATATCGTTTAGTTTTCTATATGTTTCAGCTCTTGGATTATTCCATGAACCAAAAACTGCATTAATAGACATTCTAAGTTGTTCACGTGGATTGTCTGGGAACGATTTCCCCTTAGTGTCTTGAATAATCTTTTTGTATGTTACAACAAGTCCTTTCAAATCTTCAACTGTTAATTCTGTGTCGAACTTTATACCCTTTGTTTTTTTAACATTCTCTAAAGCGTGTTCGAATAAATCCCAGTCGGCTTCCAAAACCACATCTGCAAACATCTGAATAAATCTTCTGTAGGAATCGTAAGCAAATCTTGGGTTGTTTGTTTTTTTTGCAACTGCTTCAACCGTTTTATCGTTTAAACCGAGGTTTAAAATTGTATCCATCATTCCTGGCATAGAAGCAGCAGCGCCAGAACGAACTGAAACCAAAAGTGGCGAAACATCGTCATTAAATTTCATTCCGACTTGTTCTTCTAAAACTTTTATCGCAGCGTCAATTTGAGAATCTAATTCTTGTGGATACTGCTTTCCGTGTTTATAAAAATAATCGCAAACCTCTGTAGTAATTGTAAAACCAGAAGGAACCGGAAGTCCGATATTTGTCATCTCTGCTAAATTCGCACCCTTCCCACCAAGAAGTTGTTTCATCTCTGCTTTTCCTTCTTTGAATAAATATACGTATTTGCTCATGATTCTTTTTCTCTGAATTTTATTTATAAATCTTGTGGTGATAAAATAGATAATTATATTTTGAAAACTATATGATTTAGTGTATAAAAGCTTAAATACTAAAACGCATCAATCAAATAATGAAATGTTATTACGCACATTGTTTAGCAATTTATAATACACCACAAGAAGAAAGAGATGTTGCAACGCTAAAAGCTTTGGGTCTTGAAGTTGTAAATCCTAATTCTCAAGAATGTTCTGATGGATATAAAAGAGAAGGAATGGAATATTTCAAGAGGTTTCCGGTAGAATGTGAAGCTCTTGCTCTTCGTGCATTACCCGACGGTAGAATACCCGCTGGAATCGCAAAAGAAGTAGCAATGTTTAAAGAAGCTGGTCGACCGATTATTGAGTTACCATCTGGACTTGTTAGTCGAGCAATGTCTGTTGAGGCTACAAGAGAATATTTAGCTGAAGTCGGACAGAGATAAAATTTGATTTATAGAAAACTTTTTAAAGGTCCTTTTTAACAGATTGTTATGGCAATTAAAACATGGGGGTATCCCCACTGTTCGCAATTCTAAGAAAACAACTATTTATAATACTATTAAATTAAATAAACTCTATGGCGGATGTAGTTCAATGGTAGAATACGCGACTGTGGCTCGTGAGAAGTGGGTTCGATTCTCACCTTCCGCCCTGACACTAACATGAACATAGAAACAGTAAAGGGTTTTAAGGATTTTTTGGGTGAAGAGGCAGAGAAGAGAGAAGAGATTAGAAAAATTCTTGTTAAAAATTTTAGAAAGTATGGTTTTGAACCAGCAGAAACTCCAGTAATTGAATACAGAGAGTTTGTGAAAGGAAATAATAGCGACGACGAGGCGGTTTCGGATATATTTAAATTGACGGATAAAGGCGATCGAGAACTGGCTTTGAGATATGAATTTACATTTCAATTAAAAAGATTAATGACTGGAAAAAAACTTCCATTTAAAAGATATTCAATCGGTCCAGTTTTTAGAGACGAACCTGTTTCTGGTAATAGACTTAGGCAATTTACTCAGTGTGATATTGATATTGTAGGAGCCACAATAAAAGATGAAGCTGAAGTATTATCTATCGTGAAAAGAGTACTTGGAGAACTTGGAATTAAATTTATAATTTATATAAACAATCGTAAGCTGCTAAATGAAATACTGTTTAAGGAAAATATCGAGAAAATGGATTGGGAAAAGGTAATAAAAGAAGTTGATAAAATGGATAAGTTGCCAGAAGATGAGGTCTACAACAATCTAAGGGCCTATGGTGCGCAAAATGTTCTTGAGATATTTAAACAAGCAGAAAGTTTTTTTGAGAAATATGAAGCTTATGCAGAGATTGCAGAATTAAAAAAATATTGCAAACTTTACGGTGTAGAAATAAAGTTTTTACCTTCGCTAGCTAGAGGTCTTTCATATTATAATGGAAATGTATTTGAGGTTAAATCCGACATTAAAGAGACGATTACAGCTGGAGGAAGTTTTATGTTTAATGATGTTCAATCAACTGGATTGTCTTTTGGATTAGAACGATTGACTATTTTAGCAAAATCATTCGAGATGAATAAAAAAGTTATGGTCTTATCTATTAATCAAGACAAAGAGGCTATTAAGATTATAGAAGAATTGAGAGACGCTGATTTGGATTGTTTATTTTATAATGGAAAAATATCTAAGGGTTTAGATTATGCAAATTCAAAAAAAATAGATTATGTAGTTTTTGTCGGCGAGGAAGAAGTTAAACAAAATATAGTTAAGTTTAAAAATATGGCAACCGGCGAGGAATTGCTAGTTAAATTAAATGAAATAATTAAAAAAATAAAATGATAAAAATTGATTTTAAAAAAGGAAATGGATTGATTCCGGTAATCGCACAAGATTATAAAACTGGGGAAGTTCTTATGCTTGCATATATGAATGAGGAAGCGTGGGAAAAAACTTTAGAGACAAAAAAGGCACACTATTATAGTAGAAGCAGAAATAAACAATGGATGAAGGGAGAAGAATCTGGAAATATTCAAGAAGTTAAGGAAATTTTTGTTGATTGCGACGAAGATACAATTTTACTAAAGATAAATCAAGTTGGCGGAGCAGCCTGTCATGAGGGATATGAGTCATGTTTCTTTAGAGATGAATTTGGAAATATTAAAGGTAAAAAAGTTTTTAATCCGGAGGACAAATATGGAAAGACTGCAAAGAAATAAGAATGAACATAAAATAATTCTTGGTTTACCCAAGGGAAGTCTTCAGGAATCAACATTTAAAATATTTGAAAAAGCAGGATATAATTTGAAAGTAGATGATAGGTCATATTTTCCCACAATTGATGATATTGAAATTGAGTGTGTTTTACTTAGAGCTCAGGAAATTGGAACATATGTTGAGGATGGAGTTTTAGACGCTGGTATTACTGGTTTGGATTGGATAAAAGAAATGAATTCTGATGTTGAAGAGGTTGGAGAATTGATTTATGCCAAACAGGGGTTAAAGCCAGTAAAGTGGGTACTTGCCGTTGCAAATGAATCTCCCATTCAGTCTGTTAAAGACCTTGAGGGTAAAAGAATTGCCACAGAGGTAGTTAATCTTACGAAAAAATATTTGGAAACTAACGGTGTTAATGCGAAGGTAGAGTTTTCTTGGGGAGCAACTGAAATAAAGGCAAGGGGATTAGTCGATGCAATAGTAGATGTTACCGAAACTGGTTCTTCCTTGAGGGCCAATAATTTGAGAGTAGTTGATACACTTCTTACTTCTACGACGAGAATGGTTGCAAATAAAGAAAGCTGGAAAGATGAATGGAAACAGAAGAAAATGAAAGAAATTATGATGCTATTAAAGGGAGTTTTGTTGGCCGAAACGAAAGTGGAGATGTTAATGAACGTCAGAAAGAGCGACCTCCAGAAAGTATTGAATGTTCTTCCTGCACTTAACACACCAACTGTATCAGAACTATCTAATAAAGAATGGTGCGATGTTATTACTATCGTTGATAAAACTGCAGCAAGAAGTCTTATTCCGAAGCTAAAAGATGCTGGTGCAGAAGGAATTGTGGAAATTCCTATTAATAGAATTATTGAATAAATGCATATTCTAGATAATACAACTAAAAAGTTTAAATAAAATTAAACCAAAATGTTTAAAACACTCTTTAAACCCATTAGTTTATGGTTTTGACCTTAACCATCCCTGAGCCAGGACAAGAGAAACGCATCAAAGATATTGTTATTGACGTATTGAGTTTCGAATGGCCACTTTCTTTATCGCAGCTTCATAATAGAGTTTCTAAAAACTACAGATGTTCAACTTCTTGCCAGGCAACCTATAAAGCTATTTGCGAATTACTAAGAGAAGATGTTTTAACAAAGCAAGATAAACTCTATTCCGTAAACATGAAATGGATTGAAAAACTTCAAGATTTTGCAAATCATGTTGAAAGTAACTATAAAAATGAAAACAAAGTTCCGCTAATTGATGGAATCTTGAGGGCAAAAACGGAAAACAACGTTACTATTTTGACTTTTGATTCTACTTTAGATATGGATAAGATGTGGATGAATATAAAGAAACAATATTATAAGAATCTCGACCAGGAAAATGAGATAACCTTTTGGGAGGGAAATCACTGCTGGTGGTTATTGACTTACCCTGAATCTGAATACTCTGAATTAGAAAAGTTGAAAGAGAAGAAGGTTAGGCATTTTTTTATTAATCATGGAAATAGTGATTTAGATAGGCACGCAAAAAAATTCTATAATAGTGTAGGGATACCATTTAAGATTGATAAGAAACCCGTGGAATGCGACATTGGTGTTTTTGGAGATACTATTATGCAGGTTTATTTACCAAAAGAAATAAAAGAAAAAATAGATGATATTTATAAAAAGCACAAAGATCCATCTAAAATTAATATTCCTGAATTTATAAAAAATGTATTAAATAAAAAAGTAACCATACAGCTAGTGCTTACAAAAAATAAAGAAATTGCAGAGCAACTTAAACAGAAAATTATGAAAGACTTCAACTAAAAAGTTTAACAGATTTTAAACATTAGAGATATATTCTTTTTAATATTTTAATTAATATGGATGCGACAATAATTGTCATAATTACATATTTCTTAGTGTTTATTTTAATAGGGATTTTTATAAAAAAATCTAAAAACTCGAGTGAGTTCGCTACCGCAAAAAAATCCTTGGGTGTTATTTCTATAGCCACTGGGCTTGTTATGACACATTATGGTGGAGGTTTTATTCTCGGAGGAGCGGAGTTGGGATATCAGTATGGATGGTATGGATTATCATATGGTTTAGCGACAGCATTTGGAGTTTTATTTTTGGGCATTTTTTTATCCAAAAAAATAATTTCTAAAACCAGAGGAAATGTTAAGACTATTCCATCCTTTCTTATGAAAAAATTTAAAGATAAAAGATTATTTTATACTGCAACCACTCTCTCAATTGTTGCACTGATTGCAATTGCTTCTGCTCAGTTGTTTGCAGCAATGAAAATATTTTCTTCTTTAAATATTCCAGTCAGGGCTAGTTCAATATTACTAATGTTAATCGTTTGTTTAATTGCGATGAAGGGAATGGGGGCGCTTACTAAATCTGGAAAATTCAATTTGCTCATAGCAAGCATTGGTGCGATATTTGCTATTTATTTAGCAGTTAGCATTTCTCCGCAATTACCCGTCTCTACAACTTTTACACAAATGCCAGCCCAAAACCTTTTGTGGATTTTACTTCCCACTATAATGTACACCCTTATTGGGCAAGATTTTCATCAAAAGATATATTCGACAAAATCTCCTAAGACTGCAAAATATGCATGTATTCTTGCATCTGCAATACTTCTATTACTCAGCTTCTTTCCAGTTATAATTGGCATGAAAAGCAAGGGCTTGTTTGTAATTACTGCATCCGAAGCCATGCCTCAATTTATTTTATATGCCATGCCATCAATTTTCAAGGGTCTTTTTATCGCGGCAATTTTGGCGGCAGTAATTGGATCTGCGCAATCAGTGATTAATGCAGCAGCTACGCAAATTTCGGAAGATATATTTGGTCAGATGAAAATAAAAAATAAACATAGAAAAAATTTAGTGGCACCCGTATCTGCGATAGTTATTTCTATAGTTGCATTTATAATTACGCTATTTTCAAAAAGTATTGTTAATAATATAATCTTGGCATATACGTTTTATACAGCCAGTATGTTTGTTCCCATTATTGTTGCGTTTATGTTAAAAAAAAGAAAAACTCCGATTAAACAAATATTTATTGTTGCCGTGATAGGTTTGATTAGCTCGATTGCCATAGAGTTTGGATTAATTAAGACCCAAATTCCATCTATAATAATCAGTGTAGGAATTTCTCTTGCTCTCTTCGAGTTAATAATTCTATACAGATATGTAGTTATTAGAAAGAGGTAATGGTTGATAAAATTTATAAGCTTAATAATATGATAAAAACGATGGTAACTGGATTAGAAACTCTACCAAGAGAGATAGTTATACCAAAAAGTACAATTGTTAACTTAGAGGCAATCGCGAAAGCAGTATTCCCTATGGAAATCGATGGTTACCTTCCCCTTAGAGAAATAGGAGGCAATGATGTTGCTACAGGTATTGTGTTAAGATATGACGACATCGATATTAGAGCGTTTATATATTCTAATAATTTTGAAAGCTTGACAAGATGCTTAAAGCACAACAATCTCCCGGACATCGAACTTCAAGCAATGCAAGAAGAACATGCAAGGGCAGAAAAACTTTTCAGTTCGTATAAAGAATGCCAAAGACGTAGAAAAACAAATGAATGTAATATTGATGCAATACAAAGTTCTGTATGCGAGAATTGTTCCGCATATGATCAGCCGAGAATACCTCAGTTGTATAAGTGGTTCCCTCATTCTCCCAGCATAGCTTGGCATTGCCACGTAACTTCTACATACGGAGATATTCAAAAACTGAGTGTGCCATCTGTTCCAGATAGCCGCGCCGTTGCAACGAGAGTTAGTACCGATGGAATGCCGATTAGAGCCGAAATGATTACCTGTACCTCAGAAGACGGAGAACAAATTACCAGAGCCTACACATTGCCCATGGAAGGAATATTTGGAAACCAAGGACTAGAAAGAACAGAGATGCGTTTGTAGAGATTCAACTAAATAGTTTATACTTCATCAACTAAAAGATTATAAATGGTATTTATTTTAAGAATATATGGTTACTAAAAGACCTTACTTATTGACTGGAGGGTTGGTTCCGTTAATAGAAAATAGACACAAAACAAAGCTTAGTTCTCATGCTCGCGATGCAATTAGAATTTTAGAAAAAATGTATTTTTCCACCACTGCAAGTCTGTTAAATGAGAGAAGAGAAAGGGATGAACACGGAACTATAAAATATGAATGGGAGGTACAGTTTGTATCTGATGAAGAAATCGACTCTAACCTTAGACAGCTAATCACAGACAGAAAAACCGCTAAACCAATTGTAAGCTTTGATGATGTTTATTGTCAAGATTTGGCTGATGCAAACTATCATGTGACTCGACTTCAGGATCCCAATAGACTGACCGAGAGTCCACAACTTGGACCTAGATTCGCAAATCCAACATTGGAAACACAGGTTGAAAACCTTAGAGCTAAATTTGGTAATGAAGTTGATGTAATGGATATTGGTGTTTTTGGAGGAGATACTTTAGCGGGAGAAATAAATAGATTCGCCGAAGGTGGGGTTAAGATAGGAAATATTTATGTTATGTTTGCGGGACAGGAAGGAATTGAAAGAATTGCTGAAACGGGCTCAAAATTAAACTATGTTCGACCAGTGGATTGGGTAGATTGGTTAGAAATGAGAGACTGCGTCGGATTTGATGGAAGAAAGGTAAGGATGTATGGTGAAGCAGTTGATTGTTCTAGAAATTTATTTGTAAGATATACTGAAAAATCCAATAGTTGGGCAAGTATTCCCGAAGAAGCAAGGTCTCAATATGAGAATATGTATCAAGATTATTTTCAAGCAATCAAGTCTATTTTAGCATGTGACGGTATTGACGTTAAATTAGAAAAATCTCCGGAACATGATTTGGTTTACGATCTTCAAATCGGAAGGAAATAAGAATGGAGCGGCTTGAAGTTTTTTTTGATATTGACGGTTGTTTAGTCGATAAAGAATATCATCTAACTATTCCCACTACTGAGCTCGAAAGGGGCGTTCGTGCATCTTCTTTACGGATGGGTTTGCATCTTAATTCTAATAGGTCCAGACGGAGTATACTTGATATTCGTGCTCAAGTTGGGTTTAATGGACTGGTAATTTATGAAAATGGACAAGGGATATTTAATCCTACCACTGGCGAAGATTATACTCTTTCGAAAATTGGAAAGTTTTCTAGAAAAGATTTAATAAGAAAGTTGGGGCAAATTTCTGAACAGGTTTCATTTGTTTCTACTGACGATTTAATAAATTTTCCAGAACGTTTCTCGAGTTCTCTTTCGCGAGTCATATTTTGTGAAGAGTCGAGAGAGTATACAGCAACGGTTTATCCACGAGTTATAAAAAATGGTGTTCCCACTTTTGACAAAAACTATTTGGACGAAGCAAAGGAATTTTTATCGAAAAGCTTTGGAAATAAGTACATTATTCGATCTACTCCAGGATACGGGAATGTAGTTTTAACGCCTATTGGTGCACTAAAGAGTGGTCCGATGAAAAGACTCTTTGGAACTAACAGAGTGGCGTCCTTCGGGGACGATATTCCAGACATAAATATGTTTCAGGAATCCTCGCCAACATTGATTGGGTGTCCGGCAAATTCCGTCCAAGAAGTTAAAGAGTTTGTAAGAAAGAATGGTGGATTTGTAGCAGGAGGCCAATATACTACTGGAGCGATTGAGTTTTTGAATTATTTAAACGGGAAACTTTCCCAATAAGATTTATAAACTATTTCTGGTATTTTTTTTTATGATTCAGCCACACATTAACATCGACAAGGTAAATGAGTACGTTCTTCTTCCAGGCGATCCTGGTAGGATAGATAGAATATTGAAGTATTTCGATTCTAAAAAAGAGATAAGTTACAATCGTGGGCTCAGGGTTTCTGAGGGTAGCTTTGAAAAAATAAATATTTCGGCAGTCTCTACAGGCATGGGTTGCCCCTCAGCATCCATTGTTATGGAGGAGTTAGCTAATGCTCATGCAAAGACGGTTGTTCGACTTGGAACATGCGGAGGTCTTCTTAAGGAAATGCAGCCAGGAGATCTTGTGATTCCAGATGCGGCTCTTTGTGCAGATGGGACAAGTAGGGAATACGGTTACGGAGACAAAGTTATTTCTGCAAGCAAAATTATTTTTGACGCGTTGATTGAAGCTGCTAAAAAATTAAATGTACGATATTTTGTTGGGACCAATCGAACTCATGATGCCTTTTATGAGCCTATTGAAAATTTTATTAAACTTGAAGGAAAAGGTCTTGTAAGTTCAGAAATGGAATGTTCCGCCGTTTTTTTAGTTTCACAAATCAGGAAGATTAACGCGGGTGCGATATTGGTTGTTAATACGCCAGAACCCCCGGAAGAAGTAAGAAAGAATCCAGATATGATATATAAGTTGACTGATCAAAATAGGGTAAGCGAGGGAATAGAAAATTCTATTAAAGTTGCCCTAGAGGCTATAAAAATTATTGAATCAAGAAAATGAAACCTCTAAAAGTCTTAGAAGAACTTATCGCAATAGACTCGCAATGTAATAAGTCTAATAGTAATATCATTCGATGTGTAACACAAATGCTTTCTGGCTTTCAGTCTACAGAATATACTTTTTCTAAAGGTGGCCTTGATTTGTATAATCTAGTTGTTAAAATTCCAGGTGAAAGAACCGACAACCCAATAGTTTTTGTGGGGCACACGGATACTGTAGTGGCATCTTCTCAATGGCAGACAAATCCATTTCAAGCTCACGTGAAAGATGGAAAAATGTACGGACTCGGTTCAGCTGACATGAAATCAGGTTTGGCTTGTATGATTTCCGCTGCTGTAAATTTAAAACAAAAACCGAAGAATGACGTTTATCTTTTATTTGATGCTGACGAAGAAGATGGAGGAGAAGGCGGAAGGGAGCTTGTAAAAAGGTTTGATATATCAAATGCGAGAGTGATTGTCGCAGAACCTAGCGATGGCAAAATAGTCTATGCCCAGAAGGGATGCTTAGATATGGAATTGATTTTTATGGGTATCGCGAAACATTCATCTATGGCAGATAGAGAATACAATTTGAAGCATAGTGCTATATCTAAAGCTATTGCCTTTGCAAATAAACTAGATAATTATTCTGCTCAAATTGAGACAAGAAACGACGCTATTCTTGGCAAACCCACAATTAACCTTGGAAAAATAATGGGTGGTACTGGGGCCAATATAGTTGCTGATAAATGCGTGATAAGTATCTGTCGTAGATTGATTCCCTCGGAAAGAATTGATGACGAATATGAAGCTATTTCTTGCTTGGCAAAATCTATCAACCACAATGTTTCAATAAAGACAACCTTTTTCGGACAGCCATTTTTGGCAGATGTAAATAGTGAGTTGATAAAAAATTTACAAACTATCTCTAAACAATGTTCTTTAGATGGAGAATTAGCTGTTAAACCTTTCTGGACAGAAGCATCTCTATTTGCAAAATATGGACAGACGGTTATATTCGGGCCGGGTCAAACTGAATTTTGCCATCAACCGAATGAGAGCGTTAAATTGAAGGATCTTGAAATATTTTTTAAAATTTATAGTAAACTAATGTCTTCCTAATCAACCACCAAGTTTAACATTTCTTTAACCAAGCTAATATAATCTTTTTTAATTATAGATAATTAGATGGTATATACTGGGAGGATGGTTATAGTCGGAAAAACTGGTGAATATCCTTTTGTGGGATTTATACTTTCTAGCAAAACTCATCCAGATAGAAGAATGGAAGCTAGGGCGTATGGAGACAAAACCAAGGTTTATGTTTTACCGCAGATTGGACATGAGAAAGATAACGTAGACTACCCAGAGGTGGACAATTACGCTTGTATCTCTGCAGAAAAAATTTCGCCCATAATTGAGTCCCAAAAATGCATCACCAATGCATGCGAAGAGAGTTTTTTAAGAAGATTGCAAAAATCAGTTATCGTCGGTTTTAATGGTCACATGTGCAAAAGATGCATGGCGAATATTCGAGATGGGATGAGACCAGAAATTGCAATGGACTCTACTCTCTTCGAGTTCAGAGGAGTCCCGGGAGACGCAAGAGTTGGTGGAATAGTTTATAGAGATGGAGAAAGGGAGTTTGGTATTCTTGGAATAAACGATTCAGATAGGCTGGAAAAAAGAATAAAGGCATATCAACTTGAAAACAATTTAGGAGTTTATACTTGCATAAAAAATACTAATTTAGACAATTTTGTAGAAATCCCAAACGTTACTTGTCCAGAAGAACTTGCAAATTATCTTTGTAGCGGTATGATTTTGGGACTTGAAAAAGTAATTTCATCCGGTGTAACGATTTTACGAGGAGGAAACTTTTACACTGGGGTATGTAACCTACCAAAAAGTTTATAGTCTTTAATTTGAGTAATAAAACATGGAAAAGAAATCCGTCAAAGAAATGAGTGCATATAGCGCGCCAATGGAAGGTAGAGCTAATTTTAAAAGATTTGACTTCAACGAGGCAACAATTAATCCTAGTGAAAAAGTGAAAAACGCATTAAGAAATTTTATTGACTCAGACAAGCTCAATGTCTATCCACATGATTATCCAACACTGCAGAGAAAGATTGCAGAATATGTGAATATCAACGAAGAATGTGTTAGAATTACAGATGGCGCGGATGGTGCGATTGAAGCAGTAGCACTTACATACATAGAAAAAGATGATGAGGTTATTGTTCCCTCTCCGAGTTTTGGAATGTTTTTTGTTCCGACAGCAATCGAGGGCGCTAAAATAATAATGCCTCAGTATGATAATAATATGGAATTTCCGACAGAAGAAATATTGGACAAAATAAATGAAAAAACAAAATTAATAATAATTTGTAATCCAAATAATCCCACTGGAACAATTACGAAGAGAGAAGATATTATTAAAATATTAGATTATGCAAAAAACTCTATTATTATGATAGATGAAGTTTATGGAGAATTTTCTAAACAAAGCGTTGTAGATTTGATTCCAAAATATAAAAATTTAATAGTAATCAAAAGTTTTTCAAAAGCCTTCTCTCTCGCTTCAGCTAGGGTTGGATATCTGATTTCAAATCCAGAAAATATCCAGCGTATATGTAAGGTTACTGCCCCATATAACGTTAATCAGTTTGGAGTTGTTGCGGCTATTGCGGCGCTGGATGATATTAGCTACATGAAAAATTACGTCGATGAAGTAATGAATAAGTCGAAGCCTCTTTTGGAGTCATATTTAAATGAAAAAAAAATTAAGTTTTATTTAAGCTCTGCAAATTTTTTACTTATAGAAGTTGGAAATTCCACAAAAATATATGAATTATTTAAGGAGAGAGAATATTTAATTAGGCCACAAAGAGGTGTTTTATCGTCTTGCATAAGAGTAAGTATTGGCACACTAAAAGATACTGAAGAATTTATAAAAATATTAGATAAAGTTTTTAGGGAGAATAATGGTTTCGCAAATAAAGAATAAACCACTGCTTGCATTTGATAATGATGGTGTTCTTAGAGACGAATCTGTTTCTTATGCGAGATGCATAAGAGAAACGGTCGCATTTTTTTCGGATAATATGTGTGCAACCGAAGAAGAGATGATTGAGTCTATGAAAGAAAGCAATGATGACTGGGAGAGGACTTTTAATATCATTAAAAAAAGAGGTCGAAGAATTGACTTTGAAGTTATTAAGAATCACTTTCAAGATTTATATCTTGGAAAAAGAAGAGACTTCACTGGATATATTAATGACGAACCATGGTTGGTAGATAATAGTTTATTGGAGAAACTTTGCATAGAATATGATTTGGCAATAATTAGTGGAGCACCAAAAGATGAGATTATATACACATTGAAAAGAAATAATGCCTTGCAATATTTTAAATTAATTCTTGGTATGGAAGATTGCAGTGATAAGCTAGATGGAATGAAAAAAGCTAAAGAATTTTTTAATCCAAACAGAATTTATTTTTGTGACGATAGACCATCTCCACTGAAAAAACTTAAGCCCATGACAACTACTTTTAATTTAAACATCTACGGAATTCTTCCACCAAAGATTAATAAAGATTGGGCGAATACCTTAATTGAAGCTGGGGCCGAAAGAGTCTTTGCAGATGTAAATGAATATTGTAAATTTATATTGGTAAAATGAAAATAATAAAATCAGAAGAATTAACGCCAGAATTTTTCGAGAGAACAGAAACAGAATCTCTTGACTCAGTTAAGGAAATTATTAAGGCGGTAAAAGAAAACGGAGATGGCGCGATAAAGGAGTATACTCTTAAATTTGATAAATTAGAAATTAATAATTTTCAACTAACACGAGAAGATATTCAGGACGCATATAATAAAGTTGACGAAGAAACGGTTGAGGCGTTGAAATCTGCGGCATCTAATATCAGAAGATTTGCAGAAAATCAAATGAAGGATTTGAAAGATTTTGAAGTAAATAATGAGGGAGTAATTCTTGGCCAAAGAATTGTTCCGATTGAAAAAATTGGATGTTATGTTCCTGGAGGAAGATATCCTCTTCCCTCCACTGCTTTAATGACAGTGATTCCTGCGAAGGTTGCTGGATCAAAAGAAATAATTGTCTGCTCACCTAAAATAAGTCCAGTTACAATTGTCGCAGCAGATATTGCTGGCGCAGATAAAATATTTGCGATTGGTGGAGTGCAGGCAATTGCGGGAATGGCATATGGAACGAAGTCTATTCCAAGGGTCGATAAAATAGTTGGTCCTGGTAATCAATATGTTGCTGCTGCCAAAAAAGAAGTTTATGGAATTGTAGGAATTGATTTTATTGCGGGACCAAGTGAAGTTTTTGTGATTGCGGACGAAACTGGAAATCCGAAATTTATTGCGGCCGATCTATTAGCGCAAGCCGAACATGACCCAACTGCTAGAGCGGAAGTAGTCACGACTTCTGAAAAACTTGCTAAAGAAATTGTTGTCGAAATTGAAAAACAACTAACTACACTAAAAACAAAGGACGTTGCGGAACTTTCTATAAAAAATAATGGCGCAATAATAATTGTAAAAAATATTGATGATGCAATCGAACTTTCTAATAAGCGAGCACCAGAACATTTAGAACTACAAATAAAAAATCCGGAGGCAGTTATTCCTCAGCTAAAAAATTATGGTTCTTTATTCATAGGAGAATATTCAGCGGAAGTATTTGGGGATTATTGTTCTGGTCCAAATCATACGCTTCCCACAAATGGTTGTGCAAGATATACTGGAGGACTATCGGTAAAGGAATACGTTAAAGTTCTAACTTATCAAAAAGTAACGAAAGAAGCATCTTCTGAATTAATTCGTATTGCGTCCAAACTTGCCGAAGTCGAGGGCCTATATGCGCACAAGAATGCAGCGGATATAAGAAAAAGTTAATTATCCTGCAAAATAAGAATTTATAAACTCTTTTTGATATAAGATAATATGAAAGCAAAACTTATCGGATCGGGATGTTGGCAGGGAATTCCCGCCCCTTTTTGTAAATGTGATATATGCACAAATAAGTCACAAGCGAAAGACAGTAAGAATTTTAGATTTAGAACAAGTTACCTGATCGAAAATAAGGGAAAGAAAATTATGGTCGATGCTACCCCCGATATTAGACTTCAGACAAATGCAAATAAATTAGACAAAGTAGATGCTTTTTTGATAACACATTGGCACTGGGATCACCTTTTTGGATTAAAGGATATTGATTTATATCTTATGAGAGAAGAAAAACCTACGATATATTGCAGCCAGGAGACTAAGCAATGGCTGGACTCGCAATTTGGATATCTTAATCTGAAAGTAGAGGTGTTGGAGCCTTATAAAACTTATAATATTTGTGGTATCGAGGTTACGCCCTTTTTAGTGAAACATACCGCAGAGTCTTTTGGATATTTAGTTGATAAAAAACTTGCAATATTGGGTGATTATTTTGAAGTTCCACAAGAGAGTTTAGATTTGATTAACTCAGTCGAAACAGTAGTTGGAGATGGAACATATCTTGTAAATGCAATAGGTTATGATAAAACTCATTTGCAAACAGAGAAGATCACTGAATTCTTATCTAGTCTAAAATGTAAAAATAAAATAATTGCTAATATTAGTTGTATCGCAAACAAGGATCATGAAGAATTACAGGATCAATTTAAGAATTTCAAAATTGCCTACGACGGGCTTGAACTCGCATAACACCTATTGGCTATTTCTCTAAGTGATTCCCAGTTGTAAAGATGTGAACCCTTCCAGTCAGAGTTGGTTATTCTTTCAACGAGATTTGTTGCCCACTGAGATACGGCAAGCCTATCTACATCTAGCGCGTCCAACGCTTTTTGAAATAATTCCAAGGAGTCTTTCTTTTCTGCTAAACTATAACGCGAATCAACACCGAATACTGGTCGACCATAATTCAATACCACATCCACAACCTCTCTGCCACTACTAACTTGAGGATTATCTATTAAAATAAATCTAAGAAGAGATTTAGCAGATTCAACCCTTGCCTCCTCAAATAATGCCGAATCTCCAAAGACGAATTCATTATTATTGAAACATAATTCGTGTCTCCATATTCGGTAGTCCATATCTGGTCGATTAAAATCTTCCTCACATAATACTGGACTTAAAGTCAAAACACCCCCAGAAACATCGAATCCTCTTCCATGGATTGCATCCGATACTTGCGTTTGTGTAATTATATCTCCTGAAAAATGTAAATCTGGAATGTATCCGTTTTTTTCGTGAATCCTTATGTAGTCTTTAACAAATTGTCCAAGATTCTCTTTTATATCGATACTGTATGCAATATCCTTAAGAACAACGATGCAATCAATATCACTCTTGTGTTTTTCTGCCAAATCAAATGCAAACCTTCCAGAAAAAAAAGAAAAGTCGATTATATTTCCAAAATTAGTTTCAATAGATGCCCTAAACTCTTCTCGTATATGCTCCTTAGAGTTCATGAATTTAAATAAGAATCAAAGCTTAAAAATATTGGCTTTAGTAAAGTTCAACCAAATAGTTTAAAATATTCTAAACCGAGAGAATAAATTGTTTTTTTATCTTTGATTAATATGATGGATACCGATGAAGAAATACGGGAGATTTTAGAAAATCTAAAGAGACAGGGTGTAGAAAAGATTGTTGCATTTTCTGGCGGGTCGGAAGCTGGTTTGGAATCTAAGGTGCAAGCAGTAGTTGAACAAAGCATGGAAGTGCTACGCCACTATCCCGTTGGAATTCTTTCTGGTGGAACAAAATGGGGATTGCCGATGTATTCATCTATGCTTGCTAGAAAAAAATCCATACCCATGCTCGGAGTTTATCCAATTAGGGGACAAAAATATTCTCTTGGACCAGAAATTGATTTTGCAATAGAAGTTAAGCCTAGGTACGGCGATAGTGAATGGGGAGACGAATCTGAAATTTTCGCAAAACTCGCAAATGGAGTGGAGATTATTGGTGGAAGTTTTGGAACATTAATTGAATTTGCACATATTATGAAATCCAACGAGCGAAAGATAAAAGAAAAAACCGAACCGACTTATGTTGCGCCAATAATCTTTACAGGTATGAATTCTGTGGCAGATATTGCTTATGACTTTTGTAGAAAACCAGAGCTATCTATTTGCTTGCCTGAGAAAAAAATAGTTATGGATGGAAAAGAAGCAGCTAAATTTTTGATTGATAAACTAAAACTCTAAAATGGTAAACATTTCAATGCCGTGTCTAGAAGATGTTTTGAAAGTAATTCCGACGGACCGGCAAGAAAGAGAAAAACTTACAAAAAGACTTAGGCCGACACTCGATAGGTATGGCTCCAGCGAAGGATTCATGGGAGACAATGAAGAAGTTGAAGAAATAATAAGAAGAGATTATGAGACGCTTCAGAGGCTGGGTGTTAGCTATAGCCAGATTGGCGAAAGACTTGCTGTTCTTATGAATCTAGACAGAACTGGAATGGTCGGAAATTACAAATTTGCGGGAGAAATTACGTGTGGAGAACAGGAGTGTCCATGGAAAGACGGAAAAACATGCAAACAGTATGTTATGTGGTTGGTTCCTAGTGATGGTAAAAATAGTCTTACACCTCTTGAAGTATTTAATACACCGGGGACAATAGAGGTTTCTGGATTGATGCCGCATCTAATAAAAGATCATTATTTTTTTGAAGGACATAAGAGTAGATATCGCCTTGATCCGACTCAAATTTCGAGAATAATTTTTGGAGACATTACTCTATTTTAATCTGTATTTTTTCAATTCTGTAGGAGTATATTATATGTAGTTGTGTATTTAGTTAATAATCTAGTATAATATATTTTTAAAAGCCTCTTGACTCTGAATAGAAAAGCAAAATTGTGATTTTGCATCAATGTCTCGAAAATGAAGAATATGCCTCAAGATTCTCGGGTCACACATGCAGCTGCCGAGAATCGAACTC
>CAZNOS010000006.1:0-21194 GCA_964574775.1 Candidatus Woesearchaeota archaeon
GAATGGGAACAGGTGGAACCAACCGACTATGGCCGTCTCAAAAATACTATCAAATGTGGGTTTTTAAAGACTTCGGTTTAAAGTTTTTTTGCGCAGCATTATAATCCCGTCATAATTTTCAGAAAGTAGTTGAGCCATTTCTGGGTTGTCATCAGTGAGGTCAATAATTCTCTTCTAAAATATTTTTATTTTATTAGTGGTTTAGCTGAAAATCTATTTTTTAATCATCATCCTGAATTTTGGGATATCTAAATTTTTCACCCATATAGTTCTTCATATAAGTTTCCCCATTTCTACCAACTTTAGCATACCCCAAATCTACGGGAATTTTCCCGCCGGCAGAATCAACTACAAACTGAGGGCAAGCCATTCCAGTCGTATGTCCTCTCAGAAATTTAATAATTTCAATTCCCCTTTCAACCGGGCACGCAAAATGATATGTTCCCTTAACTAAATCGGCCTGATATAAATAATAGGGTCTAATTCTAATTTCTAATAACTTCCTGTTTAGTTCTTTGAATATTCTTGGATCATCATTTACATTTCTAAGAACGACGCTTTGATTGCCGATTGGAATACCGGCATCCACAAGAGCCTCACACGCACGCGAACTTGCAGGGGTTATTTCAGACGGGTGTTCAAAATGCGTGTTTATAAAAAGAGGTGGACCATTCCTATATGAATGAAGCATATCGCATAATTCATCGTCAATTCTTTCGGGATATGTGCATGGAACACGTGTTCCAATTCTAATCATTTCAATATGTTTTATCTCCCTTAATTTTTGGATAATACTTTCTAAGTCTTTTGTGGCGAGCAAAAGCGGGTCTCCGCCAGAAAGTAAAACATCTCTTATCCCACCATTTTCTCTTATATATCTTATACCTTCGTCAATTTGATCTTGTTTTATTTCGGGAGATGTGTTTTCAAATTTTCTTTTTCGAGTACAGAAACGACAGTAAACCGGGCATTCCCCAGAAACTAAAAAAAGACATCTGTCTGGATAGCGATGAGTAATTAATCCTAGATCATTTTTTTCATCCAACGGGTCTTCTTTCCCACGCGTATTTAGTTCTTCTATCGACGGAATACACTGATTCCAAATCGGATCACCTTTTTCTTCAATGAGCGAAAAATAATAATCACTTATTTGCATCGGATATTTCTGCAAAACTTTTTGTATTTCTCGTAAATCTTTCTTTGCTAGAACAATGCCTTTCTCCTTGAACAATCTCCGAGATAAATCAGAGAGTTCCGTTATAAAACTCATAAAAATTCACTATCACTTTTCCTCTTAATATAAATTACATCAACTCATTTATATATTTTTACTGTCACTATAAAATTATCAAGTGATTTTTTCCAAATAAAATTGAAACGCCCGCGGGAGGATTTGAACCCCCGACCAAGGGCTTAGGATGCCCCTACTCTAAATCCAGGCTGAGCTACGCGGGCCTAATTAAGACTAAAAACAGAACTATAAAAATCTAATTAAAAAAATTCAGACTTGTTTTCTAGATACCTTCCGTAGAAATATGCAACTAAAATTAATAAAATAACGACTGGCGTTGCCCAGCTCCCAATCATCCCAACAACCTTAGCATATATGCTCGCAAAAAAAGATGCAATCAATAATAGAATTGCAGGCGCCTGAAATAATCGTGACTTTACCTTTCTTTCCATAAAAAATTAAACTCTCTGTTTTATTTAAACTCTTCGGTTAGAATCTTATAATGATGGATGGCGACCACATTGACTTTCATAATGCGTTTTAAGTTAATAACTAGAAAGAGTAATGTGGGAGGGACACACTAAGCAAAACACTTCGGTGTGGGAGACTAAATGATGTTCAAAGAAGATAACAAAAACATAATTCCCACAATTAACATAGCAATTCCGAAAATTCGCATATATATTAAAATTCCTTTAGTTTTTCCAAAATTCTTAATATGTTGTGCACCATATCGACCTTGGATTATTGTTGGCTTAAATGTTTTTTTTGAACTATAATAAAACTTAGTAAATGGAAGAAGAAAATTATTCGGTTTAATAATACAGAAGAGACCTACTACAACCAATAATAAAGACAATATTTCTATAATCATAGTGCTTTGAGTATTTTAGGGTTTTTAAATTATATCTTCTATAAAATATTAAATCCTCTTAGTTAATTTTCACAACATCGAAATAAAAATTTTCATGTGGGAGGGAGGATTCGAACCCCCGAAGACAGAAGTCACAGGATCTTAAGTCCTGCCCGTTTGACCACTCCGGAACCCCCACGTCAAAAATCCAAGAGATATTTCGTTTTTAAAAGTTTGTTATTTAGAAACGCAATATTTAAAAGACATAAGTATTACCAAAATATAAGCGCTGGTAGTACAGTGGTTAGTATAGGTGGTTTCCATCAAAAGTCATATGACAATTGCGAAAAAACCACTTGACTCGGGTCCGACTCCCGACCGGCGCATTTACTAAATAGGGCAAGCATCGACTGGAGCATTTATTTTTTATTCGGAGGCATAGAAAATAGATTTATATAGGGTATTCTATTAATAAAAAAATGTTCAACAAAGCCAAATTCGGAACATGGTATGATAAGAATTATAAGAGACTATTGATTATACCATTACTTATAGGAATTTTTTCTCTTATATTCCTCGTTGCGTTTTATGCTAAAACGGGAGATATTATGTACAAAGACGTTTCATTAAAGGGCGGAACGGTAATTACAATTAACGGAGATATAGATACGGCTAGAATAGAAAGCGAATTACCAAAGTATTTTTCAGATGTCGGTTTTAGAAAATTAACAGACGTTACCAGTGGCAAAAGAATTGCCACGATTATTGAAACATCTGCAGAATCAGAAGACGTAAGATCAAAAATAATAGAATTAGGAATCGAATTGACGGACGAAAATTCTAGTACAGAATTCACGGGACCGTCTTTAAGTAATAATTTTTACAGGCAATTAATGTGGGCGCTTTTGATTTCTTTTATTTTGATGTCTGCTGTAATTTTTATTCTATTCAGGTCGTTTGTACCAAGTATAGCAGTTATATCGGCAGCTGTTTTTGATATAATGATTCCATTAGTAATTTTGAATATTTTTGGAGTTAGCATATCCTCTGCAGGAATTGCAGCGTTTCTTATGTTACTCGGTTATTCAGTAGATACAGACATTCTACTAACGTCCAGGGCTCTAAAGAAAAAAGAGGGCACATTAAACCAGAGGCTTTTAGGCGCATTTAACGCGGGCATATTAATGACTGGAACATCGTTAGCGGCAGTATTACCAGTGTTCTTTTTGGTAACGGGTTTACCAGATTCATTCAGGCAAATATTTTTAATTTTATCATTGGGATTAATCACAGATATATTTAGTACATGGCTAACAAACGTATCAATAATTAAATGGTATTGTGAAAAGAAAAATATAAAATGAAAATAACATTAAGAATTTGGATTTTAATTTTTGTATTACTTGGGTCTTTTTTTGCAATTGCACCATGGCATGCACTAGATTCGGGCGTTGTGGTAAAATCTGTAGAAAAAAATTCTAGTACTTATGAGGCCGGAATTCGAGTTGGAATGGTGATAACTTCTATAAATGGATACGTGATAAAGAACATGGAAGACTATTCGTCTTTTGCTGCGAGCAATTTTATTTCAAATAACTCTCAAAAATTAATCATTAAAACAAATGGTGAAGAATTTATATTTCTTACAAACAAATTAGACATTTCCGTCTCAGACACACCTAGCTCAAACCTAAAGACCGGATTAGACCTAAGCGGAGGCGCTAGGGCGTTAGTTAAGGCGGCAAACGCATCATTGACAGGAGATCAGGTTAATGACCTCGTAGCAATCACAACAGAGAGATTAAATGCATTTGGATTAAATGATGTAGTTATAAAGTCAGTTTCAGATTTATCTGGAGAAAATTTCATGCTTATAGAAATTGCAGGCTCTACAACTACAGAATTAAAGGAGCTATTAGAAAGTCAGGGTAAATTTGAAGCTAAAATAGGCAATGATACTGTCTTTATAGGTGGAGATCGAGATATCACTTATGTAGGATCTTCTGGTCAAGATGCGGGAATATATTCATGTGACGAATCTTCTGGAAACTACTATTGTGAATTTAGATTTACGATTTCCCTTTCTGAAAAAGCAGCCGAAAGACAAGCATCACTAACGGCGAATTTATCAACAAATCTTTCTACTGGCGGAAAATATTTAGAGAAACCTTTAGATTTATTTGTCGATGAGGTTTTAATGGATTCATTACAGATTGGAAGCGATTTGAAGGGAAGAGCTACAACATCAATACAAATTTCTGGTTCCGGTTCCGGAACAAGCCAAGACGAGGCCTATAAAGATGCCCAGTCTAACATGAAAAAATTACAAACAATATTGAAGACGGGAAGTCTTCCGTTTAAACTAGAAATAGTAAAGTTAGATGCGATTTCTCCAGCGCTTGGAAAAGAGTTTACGAAGAATTTAGTAATCCTTGCAATTATTGTATTTGTAATCATCTCTGGAATTTTATTCATTAAATATAAGAAAATTAAAGTTACTGGAGCAGTCATTCTGACAATGTTTTCCGAGGCATTTATTACTCTAGGAATTGCGACTCTACTGAGACAGAATTTAGATGTTGCGGCAATAGCAGGTATTATTGCCGGAATGGGAACGGGCGTAGATGATCAGATAGTTATCCTAGACGAATCTTTCTCCAAAGAAGAGGGCAATGCAAGGCTAAAAGAGAGAATCAAGAGGGCCCTTTTTGTCGTCATGGGCGCATTTTTTACTATTATTGCAGCAATGCTTCCACTATTTTGGGCAGGCGCAGGAATGTTAAGGGGATTCGCACTAACAACAATTATAGGTGTGACGGTGGGTATTTTAGTTACAAGACCTGCATTTGCAAACATAATCGAGCAAATCAAGGGGAATTAAAATGATGCCAAAATGGCACGTCCTCTGGGGATTTGTCTTATCTATTATATTGATAGAATTTTTTAAATTTTCATTATTCGCAGCGTTAGTGGTTTTTTTTGCGGCAATATTTATTGATCTAGATCATGTATTAATTTACTGCCTTGAAACTAAAAATATGAATCCATTTAAATTTTGGAAATGGTCAATGAAAAGAAAAAGTTGTTATGAAAAGCTATCTGAATCAGAAAAAAAAGACACTAAATTACCGCATTTCATTTTTCATGGAATAGAATTAGTTTTAATTTTAATAGCGCTGACATTTATATCAGTTTTCTTTTTATGGATTTTAATCGGAGTGGTACTACATTTGATTCTAGATTTTTGTATATTAATTTACAAGAATGAGCATTTATCCATCAAAGCCTCTCAAATTTGGCTTTGGCAAAGAAATAAAAACAAGAAAGATTTTCGTGTAGAATGAAAGAGGCGTTCGGTTTTACAAGAAGATTAATACATAGAGACTTTTCTGGATACGCAGGAATGGCTGTCAAAAATTCCATATATTCTTTTTCAACTAGCTTTGTGGCTAAAATCGGCTCATTACTTTTCACGGCATTAATCGTCGGTTCAACATTTTTGGTAAAATTATTTAGCCTATTCTCTATAGAACTAAAACCACTACTAACTCCAGAACTATTCGGTCTTTACTCGCTCGCGCTCTCAACTATTTTGATTTTCGCCGGCTTTACAGATTTGGGTGTTGGTAGTGCGCTAGTTAGATATATATCCAAATATGACAAAAATTCTAAGGGATATATTAATTATCTAGTAAAATTAAAAGTCATTCTGACTTCAGTGGTAGCGCTTATATTAATATTCTCATCGTATTTTATCTCTTCATACTATCAGAAGCCAATTTTTCTAGCACTCTTAGCGGGAGGAGTTTATATTATTAGCACGAGCCTACTTGGTTTTATTTCTGGATTCTTCCAGGCAGAAAATAATTTCAGGATTATATTTTGGAGAGAGCTCCTTTTTCAAATTTTACGTCTAATATTAGTTCCAATTATGATAATATATTCGTTAGCATACTCGTCGCAAATCGTTTTGTTTGCTATATTTACAACTTTAGCAATATGCTACTTTTTAGCACTTTTGTTTTTAAGATTAAATCTGAAAAAATATCATGGGAAAGAATTGGCACTCGCTCAAAAAAAAGAAGTGCTCAAATTTTTATGGCCGTTAACAGCGACAGCTCTTTCTGGAACATTTTTTGGCTATATAGATATTTTAATGTTGGGTAAATTTGTTGCATCTGAGTTTATAGCGTACTATCAAGCAGCGTTTGCACTTCTTAGTTCTGGCATAACAATAACATCTTTTAGTTCTGTCTTGTTCCCAATCTTTTCAAAACTCAGGGGTGTTAGGCTTCTGAATGGATTAAAAAAATCAATAATGGTCGCTATACCTATATCAATTTTGGGAATCATATTTACTTTTCTAGTAGCAGACATTGCAATAATTTATATTTATAACATAGACTATTTGCCAGCAGTACAAATACTTCAGGCTCTTTCTATATTGTTTTTAATAGACCCGATTATAAATATTTATAGTAGTTTTTTCATATCAAAGGGAAAGAGTTTTTTCATAGCCAAGGTACTGGTAATTTCCACGATAATTAACATAACCTTAAATTACTTTTTAATTACGAATTTATTGTCATATGGAAACTATGCGGCCGTTTTTGGAGCTGTAATTGCGACCATTGTGAGTAGGATTGCCTATTTAGTCTTATTATTATTGAAGAGATAAGAGTAGCTAACCCATTTTTCTAACTATCAAAAACAGTATCGCCATTAATAATATGAAAATAATCATTAGCCAGATGTTTGTCTTATTGACTCCAATAATATTTCCAGTAATTATATTAATTGTTTCAATTGATTCCCCGCCTGTGACATTTATATTAACCCAAGTTCCGATTCTAATTAAGCCTGTTTTTTGCTTAAAAAGAACTATTCCATACAGCATCCCGGCTCTCTCAGGACTAAAACAGATTTCATATTTTCCGTGTTTAATTTTTTTTGAAACAACGCCAATTTTCGCATTTTTTGCGGATAATGTATAATTTTCATAAAAACCAGGCGAGTCCCTTGTCCAGAGGGTGGTCATAATCATATCTATATCTTCCGGAAAAATGGTTACATTAATACACACAGGATCATCGTTTATCGTAAAATTAAGTTCCGTTCTTATTGGAGAAATTTTCATTATGGAAGACTCTGCGCATCCAAATTGTATAAAAGCAGTACATAAAATAATTATAATGAAAAGTTTAGCGGTGCACATAAAGATTAACCTAAAGAAACTATTTTAAATTTTCTCTTTAATCATATCTTGGAATAATGTCAAAAATAATTGTGTTTTGATGATTAACTATATCGAAAGGAACAACGGAGTCGTAATTTCTTAAATAAAGTTTTACATAAAAATAGTCCTTATTGACTTGCCCAGCATTATATGTTTTACTTAAATTTAATTCCCAGTTTCCGATTTTCTCATAAGAAGAATGTGTGCTTGGACTACGATGAGCAAAATATAGGTTTTCAAAAATATCATCTTCCGACTCAACAAGTTTTGGTTTTATGGTTATGTTAACATTGCCAGAGTTATTGATATCAATTCTATAATAATCGCTCTCAGTGGAGGTATTAACATCGTCAAAGTCCAAAGAATTCATGCTTAAAGAAATTGCTGCCCACTCTTGATTTGCAGGAACATCTACAGAAACATCAATTTCGAAATCTGTAAAATTTTGAACAAGCGCGGAAGAAAAATTAATTAGAAATAATAAAGATAGTAGGGCCGACCAATTATTCATGTTCATTAAAACAGTAATGGTGGAAACTATTTAAATATTTCTTTTTTTAGCACAGCAGCTTTAGAAAGATTTATAATATATATATTACCCCTTACTTTATGAAAAAAATATTTGTTTCCGGATATGGTTATGTGGGTAAGGCAATGGTAGAAATGATGAAGGACCATTATCAGATTTTTGTTTACGATCCTCAGTATTCATCCAATGACAATAAGGCAAATATTTTTTTTGTAGATTCTTTTGAAAACTCTTCTTCTTGTTCTTTGGGTATTGTTTGTACTCCTACGCCCCCGAAAGATGATGGTTCTTGTGACATTTCGATGGTCGAAGAAAGTGTCCAAAAATTAAGGACATCGATTATTTTAATCAAATCCACTATAGAAGTCGGGACTACAGATAAGCTAAAAGCGAAATACAAAAAGAGAATTGTTTTCAGTCCAGAATATGTTGGAGAAAGTAAATATTGGCAACCCTACTTTAATTCAAACATGAAGGAAGTGCCAATGGTTATCCTAGGAGGAGAACAAAAAGATACCTCCACAATAATTGATCTTCTTGCTCCAATTCTAGGACCTACAAAATTTTATTATCAGACAACTGCTAAAACTGCAGAAATTGTAAAGTATATGGAAAACACTTTTTTTGCGTTGAAAGTAACTTTTTGCAATGAAATGTTTAGCATATGCGAAAAATCGGGAGTAGATTATTGGGATGTGCGGGAAGCATGGTTACTTGATCCCCGGATAAACCGAATGCATACGGCAGTTTTCAAAGAAGATAGGGGTTTCGGAGGCAAATGTTATCCAAAAGATGTTAATGCTTTAGTAAAATATGCAGAGAAATCTGGCTATGAGCCACACCTCCTTAAAGAGATTTTGAAAAGTAATGAACGTTTTAGGTCCCTCAATAATGAAAAAAGAAAGTAGATATCGGCAGATTAGACGCATTCTCTGGAGAAAATTTTTTAGAGGTATCTTTTTACGATGGTTTAATCCGGGTAGATACCTAATTGAAAAAAAGATTTTTCCTAAAATTAAAAATAAAAAAGTTCTTCTTGTCGGATGCGCAGATTATACAGAATGGTATCCTAGTGTCTTAGAAAAACAGAAAAATGATGTTTATAGTATAGACCTTGATTCGGCAGTTTCTAAATTTGGGGCAAAAAAGCATGTAGTAGGCAACGCAATTTTTCTTAGTAAATATTTTAAAAAAAATTTTTTTGATGTGATTTTTTTTGGAGGGATTTTTGGGTATGGACTAGATGAGATAAAAGATGCAGAAAAGGCAATGAAGAATATTTATACTATATTAGCAGATAACGGAAGACTAATAATCTGGTGGAACGATACTCCCCAAAGAAGAAAAGTAAATCCTGCATTGCTTAAGAGTTATTCTCTATTCGGAGAATATACTCCCCCTCTCAGAACAAGACAGAATGTTGTTTTTTTATTCTTAAAAAAATAATTAGTTCATTATCCAATTATAATCGTGTGTAGCTCTAAACTCCTCTTCTTTTATTAGTCGTATATTTAGCTTACTCAATATTTTTTCTGTATCTTTATTATATGCCCACCATCCAGGAACAAACTCTTTAGGAAAAAAGCCAAGGTTCTTCGTAAACCATTCCACCGAATTTCGAATTAATTTCTCTTGTTCTTGGTATGAAATATTCATTAGCTTTGTTAAATGCGCATGGAGTTGTACTCGTTGCCCGTTTTTTATCAGCCACAGATATCTTTCTTTCATAACCTTAGAAATTTGTTGCTTTGATAGCTTTACGTTAAAAAAAGCTCTAAACATCTCATAATTTGCAGGAGTCATAACATACCAAGTATGGACTTCTCCTCGGCTCGCTCTTTTCTTTACTTCTTCCCAAACTGAATCAAAATATATTGTCTCCGTGTGAACTGTAAGTGGCTTAAAATAATTGGTTAGGTGAAATCTTATTCTTTTTATTATATGAGTTAAATATTCCATTAGTTCCTCTTAGTTGCAATGCAAATAAGTCTCTTGCAATTATCAAGATCTGCATTTTCTATATTCTTTTTAAAATAATTAACAAATTTATAGTTAATCCATTTTACAAGTTTTATTCTGCTCTGGAGAGGATAAAGAATTTCACATAATTTTTTATATGGTTTGAAAAAAGGACTTTTCTTTAGATGCCCTCTTGTTTCATTCACAATAAAAAAATCATTTAAAACTTCTTTTAGTAATTCGGGAGTAAAATGCTGGTAATGCTTATCTCCTAATTTAATATTTGTCGATGGGACCGTGATAAGTATTTTTCCTCCTTCTTTTAGATAGCGACTCATATTTTTTAGCACATCCCTTATCTTTTCTGGTTTTATATGTTCAAGGGTTTCAATGAGTAAAATAAAGTCAATCTTATTCTCTAGCTCCGAATTCACAGAGTCTAAATCGCGTACAAAAAAATCTACTTCTGGATTGAATGCCTTTGCGAATCTTATTGCCCGTTCAGAATAATCCATGCCAGTTATATCAAAATATTTTTTTAATTCATAACAAAGTCTTCCATCACCACATCCAGCATCTAATATTTTTTTAGGATTAAATTTTTTTACGAGACCTTTAATTTTGCTTATTAGACTCATTCTTTCTATTTCTTTAATTTCCCTATTTTCATTTAATATTAAATCAAGATAATGATAAGGGAATATATATTCTTCTTCTTGTGTTGCTTGTTTTTTTGTAAGTTTCAACATTTTGTACTCATTTTTTCTAGCAGTTTATTTATTTTTTTAAACTGTGCTTCATTCTTGAGCTTAAAAGAGGAAACCCTATTTATACATTTCGTTGATTTTTCCGCTAAGTAATTCTTATTGTCATATTTTCTTATTTTAACTACCCATTCGTCTATATTAAACATATTTTCGACTATATCGCCGGTTTTTCCAATAACTTCTCTCAATCCACCTATTCCCGTAGAAACAGAAGGGATCCCATTAACCATCGCTTCTGCAGGTGTTCTGCCAAATCCTTCATAGCATTTTGAGGTGTTTACTAATAAGTAAGAATTCACATATGCTTGTCGCATATCATTCATTTGCCCAAGACAACGGACATTTTTCATTTTTTCTAGTTTTTTATAGTATCTTCTACCTAGTAAGTCCGTCTTTCCGGCAATCACAAATTTTTTATCCGGAAGCCTTGAAGCAATTCTCCACATCAAATCCACACCTTTAGGCAATGTGGGATTTATAAAAAGTATTTCTTCTGAATCCTTATTCCTTTTAATTTTATATTTTTCAGCAACTATCTCCGAGTTTAATATCTCCGAGTTTTTACCTGTGTATTTTTTAGTTATTTCTACTAAAAAATTAACATTACAAACAATCATGTTCGCTTTTTGAAGTGCACGGATGCACTTTTTTCTATAATTAACTAGCAATGGGTACTGCAATTTAAAAATCCACGGTAGATACCAAAAAAATCCTTTCTTACATTTATATGGGTCAACAGAATCAACATTTGGTGCAAAAAAACCTACCCCTCTAACAAAAATCATTTTTTTAATTTTTAGATTAGTTGTTGTTGGAATTACAATTCCCTGTGAAATTAGTAGGTCGTGTTTTTCTTTTTCAATTTTATCTTTGAGAATTTTTTCCCACCAGCTATTTTGAATATTTATCTTAACATAGCTTTTAAGAATTTTAAAGTAGGCTGGTCTTTTTACTGCCGTAATCTTATACCCATTCTCTTCTTTTATAGAATCTTTGTCGTTCGGTGTTATGACTTCTACATTGTGATATTTAGATAGCCTGTTAAGAAAGGCAAAAAGGCTCCTTTCCCCTCCACCCCTAGGTGGAATTAAGTTTGCTGCAGTAACTAATATTCTCATTTTTTCTTTTTGCAAACAAATAAAAGATGTGTGCCAACTAAAATTCGTTTCGTAATAAGTTTTTTTTCAATATTTATCCAGTAACTTCTAGGTATAATCTTGCTGATTATTTTTGGGATAAATGAATATGAGTATACTGTTTCAATATTTAGGTTTGTTTCAGAAAGCATTTTTTTAACCCGTCTTACGGACATTTGATTCCTGTAGGGTACATCTTCTTCGTTTTTTCTTCTTTTTGCCTGAAGGAAAAACTTGAGGATATTTATTATTATTACTGGAAAAAATCTCAAGCTATTCTTGTTGCCATGTATATTAAAAACAAAAATTGCATCTTTTTTCATAGAATCAGCTATTTTTGTTATTGATATTTTTCTTAACTCCTGTTCCGCATTCAAAAAAAATCTAAATGCAGTAACTGTTTCATAAAAATTTCTTTTTAATTTTTTGTCTGAAGACTTGTCCGTTATATCTAAAGTAATAAACTTTGCAGAAGGCATTTTCTTCTTTGCCTGTTTAAGCATCTCATTAGAAGAATCAATGCAGGTTATATTCTTAAAGCCACACTCGCTGAGAAAACTTGAAACTCTTCCAGTACCAGAAGCAAAGTCCATATAATTTGTTCTATTTCTGTTTCCTAAAATCTCTAAAAGAATGTGTTGTTCAACTTCCCAAACTCGTGTATCGTAATTATCTCCGCTATAGGCCTTATCATATTTCTTTCCCCAGTCTTTTTTTTGGTTCGTCAACGTATATGTAAACTTTTTCATCTTTTTAACCTCGCAATACAAAATATCTGTCTACTCACGCTTTTCGGGAATAAGACCCAAAACATTTGCACAAGATATCCTGCAAGTCTATTAAATACAGGTCGTGGATGAGAGTATTTAAAGGATACTACATCAAAGCCATTTGATCTTAAGAGATTAGTAAGAGTGCTTCTATCTTGCCAATGCATGTGGTATTCTGAAATATCGGTTTTAGAATGAAAAAATTGTTGCATAAAAAAAGAAACAGATAGGGGGTTAGGTGTTATTATTACCAATAGTCCGTCTTGCTTAAGATGTATTTTTAGGTTTTCCATAAATATTTTCAAATTTGATACGTGTTCTATTATTTTTATTGCCAGAACTATATCGAATTTTTTATGTAAATTAAAGGGAATTTCCACATCTTGTTCTATGATATTATAGCCCCCCTTTTTTAGATTTTTAATTTCTAACGAATTATTGTCTAGACCCACAACTTCCTTGGCGCGTTTTACTATTTCATCATAAATCCAATTTTTTCCACCAACAGAATCATCTTTTCCTATGCCTGCAGCCCCTAGCTCTAAAACCGTCTTGTCATTAAAATCAATCTCCTTGAGTACATCATAATTTCTATGACTGATAAATCTAACCATTATTCTTTTCCTCCAAGATATCCTTTAATAAATCCCCGGAGGTATTTGTATCTTTTATAAAATTTTATTCGCATAACAAGACTAATTTTTGAGATTATCCAAAACAATGGATAGAGCGGAAAAGTAACAATTAGAAACAAGACAACAAGTAGATGTTTTTTAGGCAGCATTCCATATTTTTTATACGAAACCCCATCCCAGTAACCATATCTATAAAATTGCCTTTTAAAGGCAGTCATATCTTTTCGCATTTCCCATTTACAAATTGCTTTATCAATCTTTCCTATGGTGTATCCTGCTTTTTTTATTCTTTCATCATATAAAGTGTCTTCTCCGATAAGGAGATCTTCGGGGTAGCCACCGACTTCTTCCCATATTTTTTTTAGGAAAATCATATTTCTCGATGAACCACATACAGACTTATGTAGAATAACCCTTGCTAGGGCTTTTTGAAAATCATTTTCAATAAGTGCAACATCTTTTCCGAAAGAAACTTTTCCATTGAATCCCCGCTCTAGTTCTTTTAGCCAATTAATATCATATTTGCTCCCGCCATCAACTGTAGCAATTACGGGATTTTTTGCATTTTTTATTGCGATGTTTCTTCCTGTTGATATATTAGCCCCCTCTCTTTGTATAACTTTTAGATTTTTATTTTTTTTCGCTAGAGCGTTAAGTGTTTGCCAGGTGCCATCTGTAGATCCACCATCAACAATTATAAATTCATCAGGTTTTCGTGTTTGTTTAAGAACAGAGTTTGCAAATGCAGTTATATTTTGATTCTCGTTTTTCACTGTAGAAATTACACTTATTTTCATCTTAGTAATCAATAATTCTTTTATTTATTAATTTATACTTTTTAACTTTTTTAAATATTTTTTCCAAAAGATCAAGTTTAAATCTAGCCTCATATAAGTCATGAATATAGAAAGAAACAATTTCTTTGTTCTTTAGTTCTCTTTCAAACTCATTTATAATTTCTAAATCAGTTTTATTCTCTCCCACATTATATTCTATAAAAGGAGTTCTATTTTTTCCAAGTATTGTAATTGGTACATTCTTAATTTTCCCATAATTTTTTACACTTTTAGTTTGATAGTCGCTGATAAATTTAAACCCTTCTTTTTCTAGACAAGAGACCACTTCAGAGTTTATATTGAATCCAGGAGCACAAAAACTTTCCGGTCTTTTACCAAACAGTTTAATATACTTTTTATTAGACAGCATTAAATGCTCCGAAATATTTATTTTATCTAACCCTCTCGTCCAAGCCCTATGTTTCCATCCGTGTACTCCTAATTCATGACCTTCCTCAATTATTCGCTCTAGTATTTTTCTGTTTGGCCTGACAAAGTCTATTGGAAGAAGAATCATTCTTACTTTGTCCAATAAACCCCAGACTTTCACCTTTCGTTCGCTTGCGCTCTTCATTCTTCCACGATATTTTAAAATTTCGAATATATTCGACTCGCCACCCATTGTAATATAAAAAGAAGCCCTTAGCCCATACTTTTTTAGAAGATCCAGTAATTTCGGAATACCCTCTCGTATGCCTCTTTGAGATTCCATATCTACTCGTAATGTAAATGTCTTTTTCATATTGCAATTCTCCTGCAAATAAATGGGCCGGCAATATTCACTACAGGCATAGGCAGAATTTTCCAGATATTTCTAAATTTTTTTAAGCCTTCCTTTCTTGAATCGGTCTTCTTTTGCTTTGGATATTTATAGTAAAATCTTTTATATGGATTTCCCAACCATTTACTCTTAAAATTAAACAATCCTGCTGCATGCGTTCCTTCTTTGGCTCCAGTATCCACTTGTCCCACATCAATAAGAGTAATTTTTCTTGCTATCGCTTCCTTGATAGTTGTCCAATAAAGAAGGTCATTCGGTCTCAAAGACCGAGCCTTTTCATTTGAGAAATTAAATGCAAGATAGCCTTCGCTTTCTTTTACCAACATTACAGAAGAGGCAATTAAGTCTTTACCTGAATAACAGTTATATGCAACAAAATTTTTACCAAAAGAAGTCATTAAGTTATAAAAAAAGCTATAAGCATGATGAGGTGTTCCGAAATTTTTCATTTCACGTGCATATAATCTATACATTCTTTTAAGTTCTGATTTATCTTCCACAGGAATTATTTTAAGATTTGATTTCTCTGCTTTTCTAATATCATTTCTTGTATGTTTATGAAAACCATTCCAAAAATCTTCTTCAGATTTTAAAATAATAATATAATGAGATTTTTCCTCATGTTCTGAAAAACCATTCTTAACCAAAAATCTCCCAATTTTATATTGTTCTGGACCGAAAGAACTTAGTCTTATTTCTATATTAGAAAATCTTTTTTTAAGACATTCAACAAGCTCTTTATTTGGTTCGCCATATATTCCCGACACATCCACAAAAGGAGACATAAGGAATCTCTCTTTAAAAAAAATGTTCTTCCTAATTTTAAAACCAATAAATAGTCCCGTAACTTTTCCGTTTTTATCTTTAGAGATTATAGACTCCGGAGTCATATTTTGATACGTCTTTGCAACTGCATCTATAAACTCTTTCGAAAGTGCAATCTTTCCAATACGCACTTCCCCCAACTTGTTGTTTTCAGTAATCTCATCGGGGCTTATTTTTTCAATCATTTAACGCCTCCTTATATATTCTCTTTAGTTTTTTGTTTCTTTCTTTTATGGAAAACTTACCATGTCTTATTTCCTCAAAGCAGTTTAGAGATATTTCGTTCATTATTTGGCGATTACTAATTAGGTTTTCTATGATTCGACTTAAATCCGTTGAGATTTTGTTAATTTGATTATGATTTATTTTCTGCTGGGGTGGCAAATCGGCGCTAACATAGTATCCCGTTTGACCATTTTTAATAATTTCTTGAACGGAGGGGGTATGGTTCCCATTTTCTATTACAATAGGGATGCATCCTCTAGATTTTGCCTCCAATATGGCAAAGCCGAAAGTGTCCATGAGGCTCGGATAGAGAAGAATGTGTGATTTTTCAAATCTATCTAATAGTTTTTCCTGAACTATAAGTCTAGATATGTTTAACATATTATATCTTTGTTTGATTTCGGGTGGGACCTCCGCATAAATTTCCTCCTTTATCGCGGGGTATTTTTTCTTTAGTTTTCTAATTGTTTCAAGTGCTATCTCCCCACCCTTAAGCTTAAAATCTCTTGCAGCATAAATTATATTAATTGAGTCTGATTTTTTTCTTAATTTTATCGGGCATGGCATGGCAGGGTATACTACATCCAGCTTATTTTTTACTTCTGGCAGATATTTTTTAATCATATTAGCGGTTCTCTCGGTCCAAGGCATAATTTTTTTGCAATTTTTAGACATAATAATTTTACTTACTCTTTTTTGGCCAGTCTTATTGAAATGTCCAGATAGCCACATTGACCACCAACTTTCCATGTCTGCGACCCATGGCTTATTCTTATTCAGACTTAGACAATGGGCGCAATGGATTAAATCAAATTCCTTTGTTGATTCTGTCTTGTGAGCATTCGGCAAGGCAATTCTTAAAAAATCCAGTGATTTTCTCGCCAAAGATTTTATTATAAACAAGGCCCTAAATTTTTTAAAATTAGACGTTACTCCAATCTTTTTTTGTCCAATATTAACATATTCAAGACCCCTAAATGGATTTTGAATAAGATAGCGGTAATATGGAGAATCTGGAAAGCCCCAAGGATATTGTAGGTAAACTTTTATTTTATCTCTCATCTCAATATCTCCACAATTTTTTTACTAACACCAATTTTTCCATATGGATTGTTGAATTTTATTATTTTAAAATCTTTTGACAAATACTCTTGTATTTTTTGTTTTGTTTTTGTCACATCTAGTTTACTCAAGAATTGAAAATTAGAATTAAGTCCCTCCGGTCTTTCAGTCGCCTTTCTTAATATAATACATGGTTTTCCAAAAATCAAACTTTCTTCTTGCATACTTCCACCATCGCAAATAATCAAGGAACACTTAGAAACCTGATAGATAAAAGACACATACTCCATCGGATTAATTAAAATTATATTTTTATTTTGTTCTATTTTCTTAAGTAAACCGAATTGTTCTAATTTCTTTTTAGTATTATCATGAATAGTAAAAAAACTTTTTATTTTTAAAGAACATAATATCTCTACAACTTTTTCCATTCTTTCTTTATTTTTTATATTTTCATGTCTATGAATAGATATTAACGCAAATTTTTCCGTACTTAATGGTTTAATATTTCTTTTTTTAGCTAAATCTAAAGCATAGCTCGCTGAATCTAAAATAGTATTTCCTATTAAGATAATCTCTTTTTTATTTTCAAAGTGTGACAAATTTTTTTTAGCGTCTACAGATACAGCCAAAAGAACATCCGAAAACTTGCCAGCAATTTTTCTAGCTATCTCTTCTGGAAATGGCTCAAAATTATCAAAACTCCTAAGTCCAGCTTCTAAATGGATACTTTTATATTTTTTATTTTTATTTAATAACTTAGAAGAACCGATGGCGGCACTTATCGTAGAAATAGTATCTCCATGATAAAGAACATATCTAAGGTTTTTTAGTTTTCGTAATTCTCTTTTTATTTTTGAAATTAATCCCACTATCCAAAAAGCCGCTTTAGAATTTTTTGCATTAAATTTTGAACTTTCTTTTGGCTCTTCTGTTAAAACAGCGTCGGGTTTTTTAACACCAAATTTTTCGCAAAAATCACCAAGAGAATGTTGCCCAGTGTGAATAAAGTAATAAGGAATTTTTCTTTTTTTTAATTCCAACATTACTGGAAATGTTTTAATGAGCTCAGCACGAGTTCCAATCACAAAAGCAATTTTATATTTATTCAAATTTTTTTCTTCCATTTTAGATTGTCGTCTTTAAACTATCTGCAGCGCCATACTCTCCAGATTCTGCCATAAATCCTTCATTAGGGAGTATGTTAGATGGATACTCTGTTTTCCAAAGCTTGAGAGGAGATCTTAATCCATTGAAGTACACAAATTCCCCCAAATCCATTCCCTGGGCCTTAAGTATTTTTACAACATAGTCGTCTTCTGTATGTGCTACTTTGATTGTCGGATATTGATTCTGGACATCGTTCATCAAGTATAATCTTGCAAATAAGCTACTCTGTACTCTTTCCGATAAATAAATACCAGCACCAAGATTATCAGCGCTTACAGATCCAGTCGTAGCATCCTGAATAAGCGAAGGTATAATCATAAATGTTGAGTTTATTCCAGATTTAAAATCAACTAATTCTCCATTGAAATAAACATAACGGATTGGTAATTGATATTGCTTATTGTTATATACGAAAACTCCTACTGGCTGCTTCAATTCTGCAGAATTACTCTTTGGAGAATAGTCCATGATTACACCCAAAAAGTATGATTTGTAAGTCGGGAGTTCATAGCTATCGTAAATTGGACCAGGTAAGAAGGTTCCATTATAATTTATGTCTTCATCTACGAAAGTAGTGCCAATGTAAGCCTTTCTTATTCCCGTAGATGTTTCTACGGTCTGCTTAGAATCCGCCACAATAGGCTGCGGAGACGAATATCTATCTTGATCCTTATTTCCACCAATCTTAGAATATGCCGCGTATTTACCCAAATCAGTAGGGTCAATTATTAAATAAGAGATGTTATGAGTTTTCAGAAAGCTTAAAGCAGTATCTGGTCTTGGGGTTGTTAAAACGTATCTTCCCATCATATAGTTCCAATAAGCATTTGAATTTCCGCCATCTAGCATCGTAGTTCTATTAGCCATTAATTGTATTTGATAACCGTAATCCCACCAATGTGCAAAAATATCTTCGTTATTTGTATTGTTTCTAGCCCAACCCATCATAAGCTGCCATTGTTCACCTGCTATTGGACCCATGCTCGCAGCACTATATTTGGTTATTTGATAATTTCCATAAGCGTTTGTAATCGGATTTCCAAATAGAGTAAAAATAACTAATAGTAATGAAATCACACTTGCAATATAAAATATCGCCTTTGCCGTAGAATCTTTTGATTTTTTAGCATTCTCGTAAAACTTAAGAATGGCATAGGCGACAGCAAAAGCTACGAAAACATAAATAACAAATATAACTCTAACTGCAGATCTGGTAGATAATAGCATAACAAACATCCATGAAAACAAAAGGACGTTCCTCGGATTTATACTAAACTTGTCATTGAAATAAAGCCATGCAAAATAAAATATAAATATTCCAAACGAGAGAAGATATGTAACTTGGCTTATAAAATTAGTTCCATTAAATAAGTGGCCAGCAGAAATTCTACTAAACATCATGCCCAAAATAGCAACTACCCAGGCAATAGAAAATCCTATTTTGTGAACTTTAGATTTTATTTCTTTGCTTATTTCTATGCCTATAAAAATCATACCTAGTACAAATAGCCAAAATATTGGCGCAGAATACTGAGATATTAAATCCGAAATATACGGTTGAGCATAATAGGCTACAGTTAGTCCGACTCTGCCAAGACCCATCGGAAATAAAACTTGAATATATATGGATTGCAACATGTCAATCGGATTTTTACCAAGGATAAGGAGTCCAATAATTCCCAACACAAATGTGATTAATATAGAATAAAGAAGCCTCCACTTGGATCTGGCAAACTTAACAATACTTTCATATTTTAAAACTAAAACATCTACAATTGCTAAAGCGATAACAAATAAAACTATAATACCATAACTGCTTAAGAACTTAGAATACATAGATAAAAAAGAAAAGCCGAACAGCGGCATAATTAAGATTGAAAATAAAACCCAAATCATACTGAATCCAATAAACTTCATTTTCTTTTTTTGATCTTCATCCCCAATTCCGAATAGGAAATACAACGCAGAAGATATCGACATAATCATTAATACAAAATTCGAAGCACCACTCCAAGACCAAAAGGATAATGCAAAACCAAGACCACTCAGAACACCCCAGATCACGGTTTGTTTCCAATTTCTCTCAAATCTAATTAATGAAATCACAAATATTAGCATAGCCAAAAACATAAAAGGCATTCCTAGTGCCTCGTGGCTTGAAACACCAGCAGTATTTCTACTTAAATAAGATGGAGAATATGCTAAAAGGGCAGATGCAACAATAGAAACTAAGCCCGATTTTGACAGATACCAACATAAAATAAAGAAGATAATTAATCCGATAGCAAAAGCCACAACGGGATACAATACGGCTACTTTATCTATTGTAATAGAAGAACCAAAAAAATGAAGTGTCTTATACGCAAAAGCTAAAACTTTTGGCAACATTTCTTGGGCAAACGTTAAATTTAGTCCAGGGTTTCTCATTGTATCAATACCATCTATATTACCCCTTTCGAGAATTGTTTGAGCAACTCTTAATTCATAACACGCATCCGGGTCAGATGGTAAATATTTTCCACTAGTAGAATCTATCAAACTAGAAAGATTACTGGTTCTAAGTACGGTAGAAGATATTAATATTGCTAAAAACAAAACAATGGCTAATCCAATCTGAAATTTTTTATTTCCAAATAAACTGATTATAAATTTAAAATCTTCCGACTCATAACGAATCTTATAAATGGCAAATGCAATTATCCCAAAAAAAATTCCTGCAAAAATCGCCCCAGTAGTATCTAATTTATTTCTTTCCGCAAAATAATAGCAATTGAAAGAAAAATAGACCCATGAAAAAAAGCTAATTATATACCAAATCGACCATCCAAAAATCCCACTAATATTATTGGAAATCACTAAGTAAGCAAGAATAATGTGTAATATTAAAACTAAATATGGAAACAAACTTCTTCTCCCAAATAAAAAATCCGAAGGATCTTCCAATTTTTCTTTTTTTGCCATTAATTAATTAGGGAAAATGGCTTTTAAAAACCTTGTTAAATAAAATTACATAGACTAAATCAGAGCAAACGCAATTAAGATAAATATAATTTGTATTATATATATTAGATAAACAACATCGTTCTCGTAAACTTTTTTCTTAAACTTCAACAACAACCAAATGGAAAAATGTGTTAATCCATAAATTTTATCATAAGGTAATTCTAAACTTCCGTCTT
>CAZNOS010000006.1:21294-24791 GCA_964574775.1 Candidatus Woesearchaeota archaeon
GAAAAATGTGTTAATCCATAAATTTTATCATAAGGTAATTCTAAACTTCCGTCTTTCTGTGGTATTCCAAAAGATTGTTTTCTAGGAGGTTTCATTCCACCACGAGTTTTCAAAATCATCTCAATTATATATGGTATAAAGACGACAAATGCGATTCTTTCAAAATTTCCTAATATAGCCATCGTCCCTATTAACGCACCGACAGAATATGTCAAAACATCTCCAGGAAATACTTGTGCCGGATTTTTATTAAAGAGCCAAAATGCGAAAAGAGAAACCACCATACACAAACCAACAACAGATAACCAAGCAACGTTATTTATGTACGCAACATAACTCAGAAAGCCAACAACCAAAATTCCCTGACCAGCCTCTAGTCCATTAAATCCAGCCAAAAAATTATACACAGTCGTAGTTGCCGTGATAGCCACAGGAATTAATACTAGCGGAAAAAATAATCCAAGATTTACACTTCCAAAAAATGGTAGCGCAATAGAGCTTTCTCCTGCATTAATCACAATCAATGGAATTGAAGCCATAACAGCAAGCCCCAACCTCACTTTTGCAGACAGTCCGCCATGATGCCAACCGAGAAAATCATCAACTAGTCCAGATATTCCAGCAATAGAAACTACGCTTAATAACGCAAAAATTTGCACGGAAACAGAATCTCCATCGTCAATTATAAATGTCTTAAATGCTACATAAGTCAAAACTCCAATAAGAAATCCAATCAAAACAACTATCCCGCCAGAACCCGCAACGTTTTTCGGCTTGCCGAACTTATTCATATCTTCCCATAAAAGCCCAACTTTTTTACATTTTTTTATCCAGCTTGCGAGACCTAAGAATGTAACTAGAAAACTGACTACAATTGCTAATGATAATATTGGACTCATATTTTTTATAGCACAATAACGCTTTTAAATTTATAGTTCCTCTATCAACCGCTCAGCACTTTCTACCTCAGATATTCCACCCTTCTTACTGCAATAGTTGCACTTTTCAGGTTTCGCATCTTTTTTTGTTTTGTACCCACAAAATCTGCATACATAGGTTATCATAGAAAAGACAATATTCATCTATTTAAAAGATTTTTTATACTACAGGACATATCATTTTAGACAGTCCGGGAGTCAAATAGACCTCCATAATTGCCGAAATAAGTAATATGAGTAAGGCAATCACTATCAAAATTATAGCATCTTGGAGAATAGCCCACTTTCTATCTCCATCTAAATCTCGTCTAATTACGGCTACAGAAACTATTCCACCAGCCAAAGCAGCGACAAAGTAAGCCGCAATCTCGGGAATTCCATGAATCAGATATCTAAACAGTCCACAGTGAAGATTAAATAAATTTCCACGAATAAACATCCCAATGGCGGCGGCAATTACAGAAGCATTCCAAACCAAAATAAAAATAGCACCGGCTCCAAACGCTAAAGAAAAAATCAGAGTCACCATAAGTACCTTCACATTATTAGAAAATATTCCAAGCGCAAATCCAGCACTAGATGTAGCGGATCCAGTTACGGTACTAATACCATTTTGCTCAAGGCAATTAGAATAATCATTGGGACTATTTATTGAACAAAATACCTCTATTTGTGCATTAAAGCTGGTAGATACTTGACCAGGTAAAACGGCATACCAGAATGAAAATCCGACGACAAAACCCAAAAACAACCACATCAATGCGGCGATGGCCTTCCAGTGCTCCTTCACAAGTTTTCCAGTTTCGTTAATTTCCAAATCCTTACCCTCTTCTAGTTTGATTATATAATACATAAAGGGCAAGCATGCAAGAACAGTTAACAACACGAGAAGTATTCCACTATATTTGCTAAGTACAGTGTCTGAAGAAAAAACAAAACTCACAATTAGTAGGGCAATCGAAGAATATACTAGACCAACGACAAACATTTCCCACGGTTTTCTTTCAGCCCTCCTGGGCTTCATTATCATCTCTAACATAGTATCACAACACAATCGCAACTTATAAATCTTAGGGAAACATTTTTATAACAACAATTCATTAAATATCTATGAAAAAAGAGGAAAAGATTTCTGAAAGATTTGATGAAATAATTCGTCAAATAAAGGACGTAAAAATTCAAGGAGCAAATAATATAGCGATTAGTGGGATTGAGGCTGCATTGTTAAGGTCAGATAAGGAATCAATAAAAAAAATTATTTCGGCCAGACCAACGGAACCACTTTTACAAAATTCAATAAGTATAATCACAAAATCCAAGGATAAATCAAAGTCCGCAAAAAAATTAATAGGATACATAGAAAAATCAAAAAGTAAAATAGGATTTTTGGGATCTTATTTAATTAAAGATAATATGAACGTATTTTCTCACTGTCATTCTTCCACCGTAATTGAAATTTTGAAATACGCAAAGAAAGTAGAAAAAAAGAACTTTGTAGTATATACGTTAGAAGTAGAACCACTTCAGCAGGGAAGAAAAACTGCCGAAGAACTTTCAAGGTTTGGAATTAAAGTTGTTGTTTTTCCAGATTTAGCAGCAGAACAGGCCCTGAAAAGTTGTGATGTATTTTTGTTCGGATCGGATGCATTTTTAAAAAGTGGAGTTGTGAATAAAATTGGAACATCCTTATTGTGCGAAATTGCAAGAGAACATAAAATTCCAACATATTCTTGCGGAGTTTCTTTAAAGTTTGCTAAAAATGTTAAGATAGAAAATCGTTCTGGGAGGGAAGTCTGGGATGCGAGGAATGAAAATATTATGGTCATCAATCCCGCATTCGATTTTACTAAAAATAAATTATTATCTGGAGTTATTTCAGAACTGGGAATACTTAAGTATAAAGATTTTATTAGGAACGCTAGAAAGACAAAACTAAAGTTATCTGATTAATCAGACCTTTTTCTTTCTAAAAAATAATCTTTGTAAAAATCCGCTATTCTTTCTTAATTCTTCCTGTGCGTCCATAAACGCCAACTCTTCATGGATTTTATTAAGTCTCAGAGAATACGTTTTTAACATATTCTCATACGCACGTGTTTCTATTTTTTCTCTATTTAGATAATCATCCTGTACCTGTCTTACTAAAAGAAGAAGTCTGTCTTTTTCCTGAACAAGTGCGTTTCTCTTCCCGCTCAGTTTCATTAGGTTTGCTATTTGAGTCTCTACACTAATTCTGGATTGAATAATTTTACTAAGTCTACTTTCATACTGATTCATTGCCTCGTTGTACTCTTGCATCGATAATTTATTATATTCAAAACAGTCTCGCTGTATAACTTTTATTAGTTGCATTAATAATAATTCTTCCTCTCCCAACGCCCTAAGTTTTCGTTTGAAAAATCTAATTCTCATAAGATATCCTGTTCCAATTCCCACCAAACTCAAGGAAATCAATATTCCAATGGCTTGAACAGGATTATTTTTAATCGCATATAATATATTAAATTCTCCTTTCGTTTCCAACAGCAAACTACTTCTCGCCTCTTTTAATTTTGCATA
>CAZNOS010000007.1:0-12929 GCA_964574775.1 Candidatus Woesearchaeota archaeon
CAAAACTCTGTCCAAATTTCGCCTCGATAATTATTCCAATGGTTTTCGCTCGCTTAAATCTATCAATCGCCATCGCTCGCTCTCTAATTATTTTTTCCTTGAAGTCGTGCATATTACTAACCTCGTTGTTATAAACATCCAAAAGAAAAACGGGCTTATTCACAGCCAACGCCGCTCCAACCGAATGAAATCTATTCCCAATTATCACAAATGCTTCAGTTTCTTTTTCAATTACTTTAAGTCCAGAATACTCGCAACCTATAACTTGTCCTTCGTAAAATGCTCTTCCAGACGCTTTGCTTAAAATAATTTCTTTTTTATTTCTCTTATAAAATTCTAAAACCATTTCTAAATCATCCTTATGTTGAACAGCAATACTTAACCCGATTTTTTTAAATTTCTTTAATTTATCAAGCGACTTTTCAAGTATTGGTTTTAAATCTAGTTTATCTTTTATCTCAACATAAATCACGGGAAAATCCGACTTCATAAATTCTGAATGCCCGAAATGAACAATTAAATCAACTCCAAATTTTTTGGCTTCATCAATTGCAATACAACATCCGCCCCAAGCAGTTTCTCCAGAGAATATAACCTCGATTCCAAGTTTCTCAACTTTTTCTTTTATTCTCAAAGCCTCAGTTTTCACACCCTCGGGTAGTTGAACCAATATTTTTTTAGGCTTTCTTTTCTTTAATTCTTTAATCAAGAACTCTTCTTCAAAATCTAACATATAAGATCAACTAATTTTCAATATAAAAAGTTTTGTAATTGTGATATATGCTTAGTCTGTTAGAGAAATCCATTAATCCATAAATAACTTAATGCTCCAGTTACAATAAAACCAATTGCACGCGGTATAATTCCCCAAATTATGAAAACAGATTTTTTCATTCTTAATGCACCAAAAATTAACGGAAAATATGGAATCGGTATTGGAAGAGTCGCAGACGCCAAGACAAACCACTTACCATGCTTACCCCAAAATTTTAATGTTTTATCTAGGTCTTCTTGTTTAAACAATGGAGCGATTGTTTTGAATCCATAATGATATCCCACCAAAAAAGCAAGTGCAGAACCTAATGAAGAGGCAACAATCGTAATAATAACTGCAGAGTATATATTCATCCCAATACCAAGAGCTAAAAGTAAAGTAAAATCTGGACTAATAACCTGAGGTAGGAAATCAAGTAAAAAAACAGATATAAAAAGAAAAGAGAGTCCATAGTTTCCTATATTTTTAGAAAAATATTCTACAGTCTCTACATAATTCATAAACGCATAGAGACCGATAATAAATATAATAAAAACAATAAACAAATTAAAGATTCTCATAAATTTACCGATTTTCTCTTTTGGCAATTTTTTACCCCTTTCTTTCATATAAAAGAGTAGCTTAGTCCATTAAAAAATGTTGTGATGATTCTAGTGAAACTTATAAACCAATTAAAACTTATTTGATTATGAAAAAATCAATAGGAGAATTACTCAATTTTGGAATTATCGTAATTGACAAACCAACCGGACCGACTTCTTTTTCAATTTCTGACTACGTAAGAAAGAAGCTAAAGCTAAACAAAACCTCTCATTTCGGTACTTTAGATCCATTAGTAACTGGAGTGCTGCCCATCGCGCTGGGAAGGGCCTGTCGACTTACTGGAACATTTCTGGGGCACGATAAAACATATATCGGAATAATGCACACCCACAAAGAACAGGACATGAAAGTGCTTCAAGAAACTATAGACAAAAACTTCAAGGGAACCATAGTCCAACTTCCTCCGAGGAAATCAAGAGTAAAAAGACAAGAGAGAGAAAGAGACGTAATGAGATTCGAACTATTAGAACAATCGGAAGACAAAAAAGACTTTTTATTTATTGCAGAAGTTCAGGGTGGAACTTATATTAGAAAACTCTGTTCCGATCTAGGCGAGATGATTGGCGGTGCACACATGGCAGAACTCAGAAGAATTCAGGCGGGCGTATTTAACGAATCTCAATGCATAAAACTTTACGATTTCGATAAAGCGGTGGACGAATACGAAATAAAAAAGAATCCAGAAAGTTTGATTAAAATGATTGTCCCAGCCGAGGAAGCAATAAAACAAATTCTTCCATTTTTCGAGATAAAAGAATCGGCATTGTTCGCATTAAAATCCGGAAAACCTTTATTTAAAAAAGATTTACTAAAAGAATCAATACCAACAGATGAGCATTTTGCGTTGTTCCTAAAAGAAAAATTTATCGGTATTTACAAAAGAGTAAAAGAAGACGATATTATAGCACGACCGGAGTTTGTGTTTAACTAAAAAAAGAAAAACCCGAGCTGTTTAGGCTCGGAAGTTGTCTATTGAAATTTCTCTGCAAGGTCTTTCCAGAGTCCACCTATTACTGTATCTGTATCTCCACGCGCCAGGACATCAAGAGAGCTACAAATTCTTATCATGTCTTCTCTAGAAAGTTCTTCCCCTTGAATTTTCTCAGTGTTAGATATAACCCTGTCTAAACCACGATAAACCGATTGCATTGCTACTGCATCACAATTATATTCTGCTTCATTTTTGAATCCAGAATCTCTACCAGTTGTTCTGCATACATTTGCGCAATGTACTGATTGCTCGTAGAAGTTTAAATAATCTTCTCGCACCCTAGCTAGCTTAGATATTATTCTCGCCTTTGTTATTGTTTCGTTTGTCATTTTTTGTTTAACCTCCTTTCATATTTTTGATTTTGAAAGTTTAGCAGTAGTTATTTTGTAACCACTGTATAATAACACTTAATACTTTAGCTATATATATTTATGTTGTATATATTATATACAATAATAACAAGTTTTATAAATAAAAAAAACATTATCTCAATATGAACACAGAAATATTGGTATCACTAGGACTTTCTCGACGAGAATCAGAAGTTTATTACAACCTACTTAAAGCAGACGATTCTCTAGCCTCAGTCATATCCGAGAAGACTCAAGAAGCTAGAACGAATACTTATGATACACTAAACTCATTAATAAAAAAAGGACTCGTTTCTTATGTTATAAAAAACAATAGAAAATACTTTATGGCTACAGATCCGAAAAATCTTCTAAAGTGGATGGATTTAAGAAAAGATGAAATTGACAAAGAAAAGAAACTTGTTGAGAGCTTATTGCCTGATTTAAAAAACTTGAGGAGTGAAAATGAGAAAAAAGTCAAAGTAGAAGTTTTCGAAGGGAAAGAGGGTTTTCGAACCGCACTAAATAGGACAATAGAAGATGCGAAGAAAGGAAATAAAGAAATTTTAATGCTAAATGCTCTGGCAAATATTTTACACCAAATTGACCCAATTTATCAAGATAAATATTATGTTATGAAAAAACAAGAAAAAATTCACACAAGATATATTTTTAACGGCAGGGTAAATATGCCTAAATCACCAAATGCTGAATATAAATTCCTTGATTTTCCTCAAAATAATTTAGCAGCCACTTCTATTCACGGAGACTCTGTAGTATTTTGGCTAATAACTCAACCACTTATCGCCATCATAATAGAAAGCAAAGAGCTCGCAGATTCTTACAGAAATAATTTTAATGAGCTCTGGAAACTTGCCCAGAAATAAACTAATTCTCAATATATATCTTTCATAACAATAACTCTTATAAAAGACGTCTATGTGTAGTTTTTATGGCAGAGGATGATTACGAAGATATTACTCCGGATGATGAAGATGAAGTTTCTAATAGTAAACCAGAAGCGATTAACCAAGAAGACTTGATTATGGAGGCAAAAAGTTTCTTTAATACGCAAAAAAAAGAACTCGGATCAAGCGCCAAGCAGGGTAATAAAATCGTCAAGCTAAATTTCGAAGAACTTGCGGAGCAGTCTCCAGAATTAGCAGAAAGAATTATCACGAAACCAGAAGAAACGGTTGCTATTCTAGAGCTTGCGTTACACGAAACTGGAATCGTTGCGGATGCAAAGGTCAGATTAGTTTCTCTTTCGGTGTCTCAATTTTTAAGAATCAGAAATATCAGAGCCAAAAATTTAAACTCGATGATTTCTATAGAAGGGATTGTTAGACAAGCTTCCGAAGTTAGACCGCGAGTAACAAATGCAAAGTTCGAATGTCCAGCTTGTGGAACTATTTTATCTGTTTTGCAAATTGATGAAAAGTTTAGAGAACCCTCAAGATGTTCTTGTGGTAGACGTGGTGGCTTCAAAGAATTAGACAAGGAAATGGTCGACGCTCAGAGATTAGTTATTGAAGAATCGCCAGATGCACTTTCCGGCGGAGAGCAACCAAAAAGAATGACAGTTTTTCTAAAAGAAGATTTAGTAGAACCCAGAATGGAAGAAAAAACAACACCGGGTTGTAAAGTAAATATTATTGGAGTTTTAAAAGAAGTTCCTTTGCCAGCCAAAACTGGCGGAATTTTAACAAGATTTGATTTAGCGGTTGAAGCAAATAATATTATGCCGATGGAAGAAAGTTTTGACGATATTAATATATTAGAAGAAGATGAAGCGGAAATAAAAGAACTCGCAGCAGACCCAAAAATAATGGAAAAATTAACAGCCAGCATCGCTCCGTCAGTTTGGGGTTATCCAGAAATTAAGCAAGCGTTGGCATTACAATTATTCGGCGGAGTTCAGAAAACTCGTTCAGACGGAACAAAAACAAGAGGAGATCTTCACGTTTTATTAGTTGGTGATCCCGGTGTAGCGAAATCCGTTATGTTAAAATTTATTTCTGGCATCGCTCCAAAAGGACGTTACGTTTCTGGTAAATCAACTTCAGGTGCTGGTCTTACGGCTACCGTCGTTAAAGATGAATTTTTGAGAGGATGGGCGTTGGAAGCGGGAGCGATGGTTTTATCCAACAAGGGTTTGGTTTGTATTGACGAATTAGAAAAAATGGACGAGAATGATAGATCGACGATGCATGAAGCCATGGAGCAACAAACGGTTACAATTTCTAAGGCAAATGTTCAGGCGAGCCTGAGAGCACAAACTTCCGTTCTTGCAGCAGCGAATCCAAAATTCGGACGATTCGATCCGCATGAAATGATTGCAAAACAAGTTAATTTAGCTCCCTCATTATTAAACAGATTCGACGTTCTTTTTATCTTAAGAGATCTTCCAGATAAAATAAGAGACGAAAGTATTGCCGCTCACGTTCTTAATGAACATAAGCAAGGTGCTCACAAGGATATAATTAGTAAAGAACTTTTAAGAAAATATATTGCATATGCGAAACAGCACTGCCACCCCACGCTAACAGATGAGGCAATAAAAAAAATAAAAACCTTCTATGTTAATCTTAGAAATCAACCATCTTTGTCTGGCGATACAATTAAACCGATTCCAATTTCTGCAAGACAGTTAGAGGCATTAATTAGATTGGCAGAAGCTACCTCGAAGACAAGATTAGGAAAAACCGTAACAGAGGAAGACGCACAAAGAGCAATCGACTTAATGAAGTTCTATATGATGCAAGTTGGTTATGACGAGGAAACAAAAAGTTTTGATATCGATAAAATTTCTGGAAATCCAGCATCGAAGAGAAATAAGATTTTCACACTAAAAGAAATTTTGGAAGATTTAGAATCTAGATTGGGAAAACTAATTCCGATGGAAGAAGTGGAAAAAGCCGCAGAAGGAAAATTAAAAACAGACGAACTGGAAGAAGCGGTAGACAAACTCGTAAGAGCTGGTGATTTATTCAGACCACGAAAGGGATACGTCCAAAGGATGTAATAGTAGAATATGGAGATTACTAAAACAAATCAGTTAAATGATGCATTCAATCAAGACGATTTACTAAATGCTGTAGATGAAATATTTCCCTTATCGGAACATTATAAGGAAATTCTAAAGATTCATTTGCAAGAATTGCATTCTTGTAATAATATAGTGGATTTGGGCTGCGGAACAGGAATTTTAACTTTAAAGTATTTAGAGGATGGAAAAGTGGTCACTGCTATAGATATTGCACAAAAGTCTCTTAGCCGGTTAAAACACAAAGCCGCCAAGCTTAATTTATCTAAAAATTTAACCATTATAAAAGAAGACATCACAAAATTGAAATCAATTAAAGATGGTACCTTTGATGGGGTAAGTTCTATGATTGCAGCTCATTTAGTAGATAATTATGAGGACCACATTAAGGAATGCTATCGGGTGCTCAGGGCAAGTGGACGATTTATTATTACCGCAAGGGCCAGGGGCCAAGACCAGGAGACAATAGTGAAAATAGTTGAGAATTCTTTAATTTCCACCGGAGAATTTGAAAAATATAAAAAAGAATTTCTAATATTAAGAGATAAGTTGCTAAGAACTGCGAATTATCGCTCTAAGTCTTTATTGTCTACAAATGAAGCAATCAATGTTCTTGAAATGGCAGGTTTCAAAAATATTAAAGAACTGTTCAACAAAACACAGGGAGTAATGTATTCTCTAGTCGCTGAGAAGATATAATAAGATTAATATTTTCATGCGTAGGGAATGATAAAAAATCTCGCCTTTCGACAATATAAATCTTTATAAAACAAATTTCTTTCCATAAAACATGGAAGGTGTTTTAGACAACGAACAAAGAAAGAGGAATATTGCTTACAAGCTGAGGATTGGAGATATTTTAAAATCTAAACCAGTAGCAAACGAAGGAAGGCTTTTATTTTTAGAATACGGAGACAAAAAACTCGTGCGAGTCAATCTTATCGCTAACGCAGTAGATAAATATGTTAACGATGGCGAAAAAAAATATGCCGCAATAACTGTTGATGACGCATCTGGTCAAATGAAACTTAAGGCGTTTGGCGACGATATTACAACATTAAAAGACATAACGCAAGGCGACACTCTGCAAATCATTGGAACAATCAGAGAATATAATAGCGAATTATATATCACACCAGAAATTGTAAAAAAAATAGATCCAAAATGGCTTCTTGTCAGAAAATTAGAAATACAAAAATCCCACAAAGATATGCCGCTAGCAACAAACGCTTCAGTAAGAGATATTATTCTTGACAAAATAAAGAAAGCAGATGCAAGCGGTGGCGTCGATAAAGAACAACTTATTTTAGATATACAAGCGGCCCCAGAGGCAATTAATACAGAAATCAAACATCTTTTAGAAGAGGGAATGATATACGAACCAAGACCAGGAATTCTAAGATATTTAGGTTAGTCATAGAGTGATTTTTGATTCTAGTTATACTCCTGTTGCAACCGCTACGGAGTTTGTAATTTTAGAAGAATGTAATAGTGGCAGAAAACAATTACTCCACCCTTTTGGTGCAAATATTGCTTATATGGTGTATGACCTAGATACTCGAAGACCTTAAGTTTTACCCCTATACTAAAACTGGATTTTCCCACCACCCATTTAATTTTTACTCTTCTAAAACTCTAATTTTCTTTTATATCTAAAATATTCCTTACTGGATATTCTGTAAACTCAAGATTACGACTATATCCATAATTTCTTATATCCACTTTTCTACCGATTAAAGTTTTTGCAGTTTTTTGTAATGTATCCGAGTTGTGTTTCCCATATAAAAATGAGTCCTCATTTCTATATCTACCTTTATCTGTTTCTACAATATTCACTTTTCTACCTTGATATTCGGACGAAGTTACATTCTCTATGGTGGCCGTAGTTTGTCTAGGAGCAAAATGGGCATGACCCAACAGAGCAGTATATCCGGCAAGTAAGGCTACTGCACAAATATTTACTAACCTTTTTTCTAATTTTCCTATAGATTTTCTCCCACTAACCGAAGTCATTAACGACATCACCATAAATGTAAATCCCAGAGTAATGTTAAATTTTGGAGGATTAGTAGATAAACCAATAATTGCCCCCGTAATATTTATTCCAGCGTATAATAAAAATATTGTTCCTAAAAAAAAGAACATTAAACTAATGAATCTGAAATATTTTTTGTTCATATTTACCCGAGTATATTGTAGTTTAAAAATTTAACGAGAACGACAATAAATTTCTAAAAAACTAACTACCACAAACTTCTTCTTTTAATTTAAAATTCATACTTTCTACGTTCTTTTCCTTCATTTAACATAAGAGCAGAGATTTGCATAATATGAACACCAGCTAAAATTTTGCCAGCTTCTTCTGAACTAATATCATCTTTTGGATCGTATTTATTAAAAGAATATCCTCTTTCCCTATGAACCGCAATATCAAATAAATTTTCTCCCAAAAAAGAATAAATAATGAAATCCTGTCCAGAACCATCACGTCTATATCCCAAATTAGTTCCCTTTATGTTGTCAGTAGAATAAAATACTGCCCGAGTAGTTTTAAAAAATGGAAGTTTTGGCCAGGCTCCTTTTTCTCTTAGAATATCTTCTCCTATTTGCCAAAATTCTCTTGCAGTCCTTGGACTAGGGAAAGTTCTTGCTAGTGAGACTGCTCTTTCTAATTCGGCGGGCGGAAGTTCATTTATTCTTATTATTTTCATATTTTTTTAAACAATTATTTCTTTTTAAATCTAATTAAATGATTAATAATAAATCAGCTAAAAGTTTTTCCAAAACATAAACGAAATTTTATTTCGAAATATGGGAAAATGGATTGAAAAACGAAATCTTTATCAATGATCATTATTCGAAAGTTGTATGAGAATACTTATAGATATGGACGGCGTCATTGCAAATTTTGAGAAAGGAGTTTTAGACACCTATAGAAGTCGTCATCCAGATAAACCATTTGTTCCGCTAGAACAAAGAACTTCATTTTATGTTAAAGAACAATATCCCAAAGAGCTTCAACCATTAATAGAGGAAATTTATTTATCTCAGGGATTTTATCTAGGTTTGCCCGTAATCGAGGGATCATTAGAAGCGCTTTCAGAATTGGTATCTCGTGGAGATGATGTTCATATTTGCACAAGTCCCTTGAGTAAAAATCCTTTTTGTGTCCAAGAAAAGTATGATTGGGTTAAAACTCATTTGGGAAAAGATTGGGTAGATAGGGTCCTAATTAGAAAGGACAAAACTCTCGAAGGAGGTAATTTTTTAATAGATGATAAACCCGATGTTACGGGATCACAAATACCTACATGGGAACACATTTTATATTCTCAGCCTTATAACCTACACGTTAATTCTAAGCGAAGAATGACTTGGAAAAATTGGAAATCGGTAATTGATTCTTAATAGTTAAAAATACTCTTCGCTCGATTTAGATTTTAGTTATCCCCTCCCGAAGGATTGGCTTCTAATCTATCAGATAAGAATTAACTATTTCAGTTACAGATTTTCCCTTATACTTCCCTCTTCGAATATGCGAATCCGAGCAAAATTCATCATGTGTCATTTCTGGAATAAGAACATTCTTAATATTTTTTCCATATAACTTTTGTCCGCCGTGAAAAGGAGATAAAATTTCAATAGCAAACTTAGAAAATAAATCCTTTTCAGAAAAAATGTTTATTATTTGTGTTGAGTTTAACTTAATGTTCTTATTTTCATTTGTAGAACAAATCAGTATAACTTTTTTAACAGAATGGTTTTTAATTTTTTGCAATACTTCTAAGATTATTTCTCCACCAAGACTAATACCCACTAGCATTATATTTCTATTTTGGTATTGTTTAATTAATCGTATTAGTCTTCTTTTTGCAAAAAATTTAGATATAAAACTAATTCCCCTGCTCCAGTGTAACCAAAAAACAATTCTGTCTTTAGAATTAAATTTATTTTCCCATTCTTTAGAATAATTATGATATACTGGTTTGTATATTCTTGTTAAACGATAAAATAAAAGAATTAATTTTTGCATGAATTTTGCTCGGGACTTAATATACTTCGCACCTGGAACTATTATCACTACCTCTTTATCTCCCATATACTAAGAAAACTCTGCCACTATATAATGCTTTCTAAAAGTCAATTCTTCCCTACGAAATTGCCAAAATCTAAATCTCATTTGCAATATATCCCAAAACGAAATATATATTGCTGAAGAACTAAATTTATATATCCTGAATAAGTTATTCTCACATGAACGGATACGGAATATTCGGTGCAGAGATTAAGGAGCCTCCACAAATGACGAGCGCAAGAGCTATGCTCGGTGTCGGTAGAAATGCCAGTGCTGATGAAATACAAAAACAATACAGGCAATTGAGTATGAGGTGGCATCCAGATAGACATCTAGGAAAACCAACAGAGCAAGAAGCGGGCTCAAGATTTAAGTTATATTCTAGTGCATATGGACTTTTATCTAAGGCGGGTCGGCAGGTAGAAGCAAACCAAGAATTTCAGAAAGCGCTAGAAGAGCCATTTGTCGTCGGAGATAGAGTTTTTTGTTTGGGGTCGTTATATGGAACAAGAATATTCATACCGAAAAATGGTAAGGGGCCGAGAATTACAGATTCTTCAAGGCTTTTGAGTGGTTCCTCATCGCAGTTTGTAGAATCGTATAGTGAAGCGCAGCACAAGAAATATTTTGGAATTAGAACCTCAATAATGGAAAGTGCCTTCGCAGATACTCTTGAAATGTTTTATGGTGGACGACCAAATGGCCCAGAAAACGAAGGACTCTTACTAGACGGATTTGTAAATAAAAGCAAAGGCGGATTGGACGATTTGGTTTGGATAAGAAACAACGAGCTAGGAGTACACGATTTTTTAAATAGAGATTTCGGAAAATCTGCAGATAAATTTGCAAGAATAAATAGTCAAGTTGCGGGAAATATAATTTTTATGTTTAGATACGGTGTCTGTCTTGAGGCAATGGCTGCAGAGCCAAAATTTAAGCAGAACAATCCAGGCGCATGGCAACAAAATATGGGTAGAGCACTAAAGTTGTATGACTTATGTATACAAAAACTTCAAGCAAGACATTATTCTTATCCAGATGAATCTAACGATTCTAAAGGATGGCATGATCCAAATTCAAAACTAACTGTTATGATGCAAGCAGCCGATGCTTATGAATATGTAGGACAAAAAGATATGGCGAGAAAGCTATGGATAAAAATAAGAAAGATCGACCCAGATTGCTATGAGGCACAAGTGAAGGGAAGTAATTTAGCAATAAGACTCCCATATGCTAGGGGTTTACTATCGTTCATGTCTGGAAGAAATTAGTTTTATGTTAGAATATTTTATTTTCCAGAATTAATCGGAAGGGGCACCAAGCAATTTACGCCATAGTCTTTTAAATTTAGCCTCATCTCCTTGAGCCAATCCTCTAACAAAATGAGTTTGTGTATGTGCAACTGCGTCATTACCAATGCTTAAAGTTCTTTTCCCTTCTCTTTTTTCACCACGACCAACATCAAAAAATTCATCTTCTTTAAGGCAATCTCCGGTTGGTCTTTGGTAAAGTAAAATTCTATATTCTTGAATTCCTCGACCTATTGCCTGTTGGCCTATATATGCCCCAAGTGCATCAATTGCTTCACCAGTTGTTTTCATATTTAATCCGTCTAGGGTTGTTGTAGCAGTTGAAAGCAAGACGTTTTCTAATACTAATTCTGCACCAACTATTTTCGGGATTCTTCCATCTGGTCTCCTTTCTTGTCTTTCTTGATAAAAATATACTTGTGCTTCTGTCATTTTTATTCTCTTAGAACTATAGGCTGTTCTCTACCAACACCTCTTATAAAACCAACTCTATCTAATTTTTAAATTTATCGGAAGGGGCACTTTCACGAGAACTAACTGTCTTTTCCATATTTCTTTTTGATTCTATTGAATGCTGATATTCATCAAATAATGTTAAAAGACAACCTGTTATCCCTAACGAATCTAGTTCCCCCTCGGGAATATCTCCAAAACCGATAAGAGACAAGAGTGAACGACGAAAAACCTTTTTGATATCACTACCGAATGCAACTTCTTCTCCATCTACTAAAAACCTATAATGCTCCCATGGTTCTGTCCCGGGCTCTTCTGAAATATCTATCCTCTGAATTACCAGCTGACCACCCGATCTTAAATTGTATTCTCTGTGATCTACAACTTTATGGAGCCCCGGCTTGTAAACTCCTCTTGATCCTGGGAAATCTCCCCCGAAAGGTGCTAATCCTGGCATTTTAACTTCTCTCAGAAATAGTCTGAGGACTAACCACCTCAAATACTAAAATACTAATTAATTTTTAAACTTATCTAAAATTCTCATCTTCACAATCTTAAAATAGTTAAAAAATATTTTTTATCTTAACAAATTATGTTGTCTCGCATATTGAACTATTTTCTCAAGAGCCTCTGCTTCTCTTTCATTCTGAGTAATTCTCTTAAAGGCTTCTGTTTCGCCATGTACTGGTTTTACCCCTTGGTCTCTCAAATTTGATTGCAAGGCCTCTGCTAAAACATACGCCTCAGCTCTCGTGGAAAGATGTTGAGTATTATCGCTATCAAAATCAACCGCATAAGCCAAAAGTGCACCATCAATATAAATTTCAGGTTCGGCAGCAAATTTAACCATATTACGATCTCTTTTTCTTGAAGCATAACTTGCTCTCGTGTTTTCACTATGTGCAAAAACCAATTGCCCATCTAATCCAAATTGAAAATGATTATACACTCTTTTTGTTTCATCAACTAAACAATAGTGGCGGGTAATCGGGCAATCTGGATCAAAAAACAATTTTCTTTTAGAATCTCCCACATTAATATTTGCCATAAAATTCACTCTTCTTCCAATTTTTCTTTTTCTTGTCTTAATTTTTTCAAATCAGCCAAGTCGCTTAACGTTATATTTTCTAAATTTTCTTTTCTAGAAAAATCAAATTTATCAGACTCAATTTCTTTTGCGAGTTGATCGTACCTTTTCTTTTTTTCTTCAGACTTCTGTTTTACTATTTCATCTACGTCGATTGTGTCGTGCTTAGTCTCAATGTCTTCGTAATAATCAACGCCCTCATCTCTTGCCTTTTTTACCAAGAACATATGTTTCTTCAT
>CAZNOS010000007.1:13029-16315 GCA_964574775.1 Candidatus Woesearchaeota archaeon
CTAGTAGTCATTTTTTCGTGTCTTCTGGCTTGTTTTAATACCCAGTCGTAATTATGAACCAAATCGCCATGCTCCTGCTTCATTCCAGGAAATTTCAATTTAGCAAGATTTTTGTGCGCAATCATTTGATCCTTAACCATAATTTTTTGTTGAGGAGAAGACATTTTTTCCATCATTTCTCTAACGCTTAATCTTTTTTGAGCCTGTTCGAGTTGCTCTCTTGTAGGTTTCTTTATCAAAGTTACACCCTCTCTAGTAGCACAACTATAACAAACCTTACCCAATTTTCCATCAAAAACTCCATCAAACAAAGGAATCATCTCCTCGCTTTTTCCACAAACTTCACAACTTCCCATAGAATGTAAATTATTGGTGTCTTTTTAAGGATTTATGTAATAAAATATACGATTAAGGACAGGTGGGTTATTTTCATCTAGTAACTAAACGTTGCTAGATAACTCTTACCTAATCACTTAAATTAAGATATTGCCTTACGTCTTCCGTCTGATTAAAGAAAAATAGTCGTTTTTCGTTCACTATCAAGAGTGCACTTTCATTGCCGTAATTATAATCATCTAAAATATTATCAAGTGTACTTATGTTCAAATTTTTAGCGATTGGTATTAGCACCACTCGGTCATTTAGAGATGATTTGATTTCAGAAGATATTGCAGACATAACTCTTTGTTTCGCTAAGTCTTCGGTTGTCTCTGGATTATAGTCATAAAGATAAACTATTGTGTCATAAATATTATTTCCGCAACGCTCTTTTATTTTAACACTATTAATCCAAAACAAAGTTCTGAGTATGTCAAATTTTCTATGCTCCTGATTTAAATAGGATTTCGTTAAAATGGCTGACTCTTCGTATTCTTCAAATATCAATGCTTGCGAATAAATTTCATTTCCAATTTCAAAATTTCTTTGTATCAGCTCAGGACAAGTATATTTACCAAGATTAGATATATCTAGTCTATCTGTAATGGTCGTTATGTGATTTTCAGCATCATTATAATATTTGATTAATTCTAAATTTCTATTATATTCTATATTTAATCCTATTAAAAATCCAATAATAAATAATATTATGGTTAATACAAGTGCCTCAAGAAAATAATATCTATATCTCATCTCCAACGAACTCCTCCCTTGCACCATTTGTATATAGACCAAGTTATCATAAATGGATATGTAATCAAGTATAGAGTCATATATATAATTATTTCGAATATGTTTTCATTTTTAAGGAATTTATCTTTCATTCCAAATAAAACAAATAGTGTAAATATGAGGAATAATACAAATAAAACAATTCCAAAATAATTCAAAAGCGTTGGAGTTATATTCATGTCAGATAAAGACATTATAGTAACATTCGCATTGACTTTATATAATAAGATTTCAATATTTTTAAGTAGTTTTGTAGCCCATATGTACACAAACATACCTAATCCCACAATTCCAATCGTTAGTCCGAATGAGAAAAAAGGTATAACAAAGTACCCAAACATTCCCTTTCTAAAAATATACTTGATATATTTTTTAATAACCTGAAATCCACCGACGGTCCATCGCACTCTTTGCTTCCACCATGCACTAAATTTTGTTGGAACGGTCGTTTTCACTTTCGCTGCTAAGCACATTCTAACTTTCCACCCGTTCTTCAAAATATGCCAAGTGGACTCAATGTCTTCAGTCATATTTGTTTTATCAAATCCACCAATCTCATCAAATGCGGTTTTTCTATAAACGGATAAAGAACCAGGTGCAACATATATAGAATCAATAAACTCCAAAAGCTTTCTGGTAAATGCAATCACTTTATATTCAATAGATTGTAGTCTGCCTAAGAAAGTTTCTCTGTTTATTGGGGTACATGCAGCAGTTACAGCTCCAACTTTAACGTCGTTAAAATAGCCCATCATTCGTGAGAAAGCTTGTTTTTCTGGATAGCTATCGGCATCAATTATAGCAATAAAATCTCCCTTAACAAATTTAATGGCGTAATTTAAACTATCTGCCTTACCGGAATTTTTTTTATCTATAACTAATAATTTTGGATATTTTTTCTGTAGAGATTTAGCTATTTTAAGAGTATTGTCACTGCTTCCATCATTAATCACGATAACTTCTTTTAAAAATTTATAATCAGATTCGAAAACAGATTTAATCGTACTTTCGATTGTCTTTTCTTCGTTAAATGCTGGTATGAGTATACTCAAGAAATATTTGCCATTAATCGGAGGAATATGCATCAATTTTTGTTTGTTATGAAAATAGAGAACTAGACTAAGTAATAAAAAATATAGAGATGTAAACATATAGAAAAAATATATTCCTTCAATTATTTCCATTTTCATCCTCGCCTGACTCTCTTTCAGCTTCCTCAATTTCTTCTTTTTCGTTTTCTCCCTCGCCCTTCAAAATATTTCTTTTTTGTACATTAAAGTATTCGTAAAATTCTTCCGAAAGCAACAAGTCATTCGTATGACCGGCCTTTTTAGAAGTAACAAGTCCCAATTCCAAAAATTTATGTATATGATCGTAGGCTTTATTGCCTCTAATTTTAATAACGACGGATTGTTTTATTGGTTGCTTGTATGCAATAACAGCAAGTGTTTCCTGTTCCGCTTTCGTAAATTCGGTATTTCCAGTCGCTAATTTATTTACCATATAATTATATTTTTCAGCCACATCCATTTTCCAAGAATTATTTCTATTTATTATTCTTACAGCACTATTCAAGTATTTTTTTTCTAATTTCATAAGAATTTCTTTCAGCATTATTGGATTTATATCCGTCAACATAATCAGATCCTGTAGGTTCAAAAATCTGCCAGCTATAAACAAAGCCGCTTCTATCTTTTCTTCATTTTCTTTCTCTTTTTCTTCAAAAACATTATCTAGTTGCTCAGCTGTTTCGTGCGTAATTACAGACTCCCTCTTCTTCGAGACACCATCCTCGACAATACTTTCTTCCATGTTTTAGCTAAGAATTAAGGCTTTTTAAGGATTTTTTATTTACAAAGCTTTATAATTTTGTAATGATTGTTAAACGTATGAAGAAATTAAAAATATTAACTATAACTCTTATTGTTATTGCTATCCTTATTTTGTTTGCATGGGTATATAGACAATTCTCATCGACGCAGATAGATGACGTGTCTCCACAAATACAATGCGATGAACAACTCTTGAAAAAAGCAGATATTCTATTTGTTATCCCAAAATTCGAAAATAAGAGTATGGCTGAAAATAAAACATGGTGCGACGATATTGCAAAACT
>CAZNOS010000007.1:16415-23793 GCA_964574775.1 Candidatus Woesearchaeota archaeon
GCATTCACCTTTTCTGCTCCGAGCGAAGCGTATCCTTCAATGGCAATCAGACAACCAATATAAATTAATAATGCAGACGTCGCGCCTCTAGCGACTTTTCCAATCCCACCAATTACGTTATCAATTCTGTCAACTAAATCAAGTTCCATTAATTTCGAAAAAATATTAGCTATTTAAGTCTTTTCAACTCATCGCATATCTAAGTATGCCGCCTACCCCGCCGATGTTGTGAAACTGAACTCCCTCGGGTGTTTCGTTTGTAACAATATGAATTTCAACAGATGTTGTCTTAGCTAATTCTTCCATGTGCTTTATTTTCTCCCTGGGAAGTTCTTTTGATAAAATCAATTTTCCAACCGCACCCACGTTTAGTCTTTCTTCAACTTCGGCCTCGCCATAAGCACATTTTTCTGGCTGTTTCGCCAACATTGTAAAAAATTCATCCAAAATTTCTCTCTGTTTTGTAACTTCTTGTTCGGCCAAAATATCTTTTGATGATTCAACCAATGCTCTTAGCCCAGCCATTTCGCTGTCTCCAAGATCTCGAACTGCAATAATTTTATCTTTTAATTGTGTCGCTAAGTTTCCAGTTTCAATATATTCTTCTTTAGTTGGAATTGGTCCGCCAATTAAAATTCCCTTTAGCTTTTTATTTTCGAAAAAAGAATCTTTCATAACTTCAGAAACTCTTCTATAAAATTCTTTAGCCGCACCCTCCGTCGCTCTTTCAAATCTTTGAGCAGACTGTCCACCAGATCTTTGCTTAGAAGGAACACCAGAGGTCATATTGTGCAACATTTTAATTGACTTACCCTCTAAAATACCAATAGCTGCCTCTTTTCTATCAATAACCAATAAACCATAAACCTCATCCGTTTCTAACATTTCCTTTAGTGGATCTAAAACGAAAGTCTGGTCGCATCGATAAACTCTAACCTTCAGTGGTTTCGGTGGTTCAATTGCCCAAAGTTGAATATCTTCCTGACCTTCTACGGTTGAAACATTTCCAGCATACAAAGCCAAACCATTCGGAGGTAATTTCTGTCCAATAAGTTTAAGCTGTCGTGAAATTCTTTCAAGTGCATCAAGCACGGCCTTTCTGGTATTTTTAGATTTGATATTTTCGGCCGTTCCCTTTTCCGTATCTATTTGTTTCACTACGTTGTTTATATTAAAATCCGCAGGAATCAAAACGCTAATTAACTCCGTGTGTCTACCACGATAGCCTTCCAGCTCTTTCAGTGTTTCTTCAAGCTCATATTTTTGTGTATCATTCATAAATTATCAAAAACTCCACGATTTATAAACGTTCGGTGGATATTTCTTAAATCGCTAGTTCAAATTTTTATAAACTTTATAGAACGGATCAATTTTTATTATTTTATTGCCGACCTTAACCATTAGATATTGATGAATATACTGGCCAACCGTCCACTTTATCTTTACATTTTCCTTATTGAACTGTCCCGTATTAAACAAAATAGTCTTTAGTATGAGATTCTGGGTATGGCACCAAATATACGTTTTCTTTCCGATATTATTCTCAACGTTATTGTTAAATAGCGCCCAAAAATAATGAAGTTTGTTTCTAAAGGAGTTTCCTATTCCGTAATGATTTTTTATAACAAAAGAATACGCATTTTCCAGTGTTTTTTCTGGATTTTTATTCTTTAATTTATTGGCTATTTGCCTGATCTTATACGTTTCTTTTATTTTTGGTTTAATTAAATAGTTTGGAAATAATATAAACGGAATAAAAATTGCAAATACTAACCACAGAGCGATAAGAATTAAGATGGTTAACAATAAGCTATTCATAGATGAGTAATAATTTTCTGATTTATAAACGTTCGGGGTAAAATCTAAAATAAATTATATCTTCTCAAAAAGTTGAAAATATCTAGCCCTTATCTCTTCTAGCTTTTTTGTAGACACTTGAAAATCTTCGTCTCTTAATTCGAAACAAAATTCTTGTAGCTGTTTCTCATCTATAACGTTTTCATCAGAATCTAAATAGTTCATATCATCTCCATTTGGACCATATATAAAATTAAAATGATAATAGCCTAAAAATTCTTGATATTCTAAAACGTTAATCTCCTCATAATTCTGTAGAATATAGTCAATAACATTTATAATGAATTTTATAATCCTTCTAGTAAACTTCTTATCTTCTGTAATAAATGCGTCTACGTTTGGTCTCTAACTTTCTAGCATCGCTTTAAACTCGTTATCTATCGAGTTATACTCCTGCTCTAATTCGTCTGGTAGCATGAATCTTTTCATGTTTTTTGAAAATAAATTGATTATTTAAATTCTCCGCAAACTTATTAACCCGACTAAATACTATATCTTCATGGTAGATTTCCTAGCAAAAGATAGAGAGGATTGGAGCAACTGGCTTAAAGAGAATCATCTGAAAGAAGAAAAGGTTACTCTGATAAAATATAAGAAACACACAGGGAAGCCCATTATTGATAATAAAGACGCCATGACCGAGGCTATTCGTTTCGGCTGGATTGATACTACTACGCACAGAATTGACGACGATAAATACGCTCAAACCTTTGTAAAAAGAAATCAAAATAGTAAATGGAGCGTAAATACTCTTGCGCGCGGAAAAGAACTTTTTGAGAAAGGTTTAATGAGCGAACACGGAATTAAAAAATATAAAGAAGGTCTTGCCAAAGGAGCCTACGACAGAGACTTACCAAAAAATCCAGAAGTTCCAGAAGATTTAATAAAAATATTAAATAAAAATCTAAAAGCGAAAGAAAAATTTGAAAAACTTTCTTCATCTGTTAGGAAGATGTATCTGAGACACATCATAAGAGCTAAATTACCAGAGGCTAGAGAAAAAAGAATAAATAACTTAATTGAGAATTTAACTAAGGAGCCATATGTCAGATAAACCATGGTTCGTTTATATTCTAGAATGTTCTGACGGCTCGTACTATACCGGCACCACAAACGACGTAGATAAAAGAATGAAAATTCATAAATCTGGTAAGGGAAGTAAATACGTCCGACAAAAAGGATTTAAGTATCTAATCGCCACAAAATTATGTAAAGACAAATCGGATGCTTGTAAAGCAGAATATTGGATTAAGAAAATGCCAAGAAACGAAAAGCTAAATGCTTTCAAATAATTTATCAAGAAGCGTTCTTTAATTCTTGAAGTTGATTATAAAGCTCTTCCCATTTTCTAATATCATTATATCTTACAAAAAATCCTAAAAATCCTTCGTAACTAAACAGGTATTGATGGACTTTCTTTTCATTAATTACCACTTCTCTTTCTTGAGGTTTTTTATATCCATAAAGAAGTATTTCATCCATTTCTTGGCTTGACCAAGGATTATATCCCCATTTTGAATTGAGAAGATCTCCGAGATTCATCCATTTTTCGGATTCTAAGCCTAATGGAGAATCTTGCAATTCTTTTTCTATGTCTCTTATTTTAGCAATACGTTCGCTAGACTCTTCCATAATATCCCAGGGCATTTATATTTTAAGAAATAAACCAATATATGAAATATTCACACTATTGAAGAATCTCCCCAACCTTTTTATATTCCGTTTTTTAAATATTTTGATGAAAGAGGCTTACGTGGTTTTAGATATAGAAACGACTGGATTATCTAAACACGTTAACAAGATAACAGAGATCGCCGCCCTAAGAGTTGAAAACTTTCAGGTCGTCAAGAGATTTGAAACGTTAGTAAATCCTCAGACACCAATACCTTCTTTCATAACCTCTCTAACTGGAATTTCAGATTCCATGGTTCGAGACGCTCCAATAATAGAAGAAGTCATACCTAAGTTCACGAAATTCGTCCAAGACTCTCCTTTCGTCGCTCATTGCGCCACTTTCGATTACGGCTTCATTAAACATAACGCTCAACTTTTATCTTTAGATATAACGAATCCAAAAATCTGCACCAGAAAACTATCTCGTCGTCTCGTGCCAGAATTAAGAAACTACAAACTTTCAAATCTATGTGAACATTTTCAAATAATAAATAACTCTGCCCATAGAGCGATGGGAGACGTCGAAGCAACTCATAAAATATTTAGTAAACTTTTAGACTTAATGAAAAAACAAGGGATTGAGAGAAGAGAAGACGTTTTGAATTTTCAGGATAGAAAAATCACCCAACTTCTTGTTTAACCCCTAAAACCACTTACCATTATAACTTCGACATCTCGTATCACAACTAAATTTATACACAGGCCATCCTCTGCAGATTTCCGGTCTATAATTATATACTGAACATCTTGCTAAGCCATTCTTAATTTCTAGAAACTGACAATATCCGTTAGCTCTTTTAAGCCAATGTTTGCCCTCAACAAAATCTTTCTTGCCAGATTTTTTCAATCTCTCGATATCTTCTTTAGAGAGCTTTACTCTTAATCGACAACACTGTCCACAACGAAGACACTTAAATTTTCTACGCTTAAGCAAGATTGGTCTAAGTACAAAAATATAAATAATAATAATTATAAAAGCAGTTGAAAAGATAGTATCTAAATCGCTCATCACTATGCAAACTCCACCTTAAAATCGCCTTCCTTTATTTCCTTTGCCGAAACTACCGCTTTCAAATCGTCAATCACGTCTTTCATGGATTTTATTTTATCTTTCTCTAGTGTTAAAATAATCTCCGCCTTCATAGATTTCTGAGCTACAGACTTCGCATGTCTAATCGCCGTCAGAACTTCATACATAACATCTAATTCATCTGATGCGATTTCTTTCTGACCCTCAGGGCTGACACCCGCGTGTGTACTGAACTTAGGCCATTCCGAAACGTGAACAGACGCATTCTTCTCAGTCTTCTTAAAGTACTCTTGATAAACTTCTTCAGTAATAAACGGCATTATCGGAGCCATCAATTTAACTATAGTCAAAAGAGAATTATATAAAACATATTGCGCAGATTTCTTTTTATCTCCAGTCGCATTATATACTCTATTCTTAACAATCTCTAAATAATTATCACAAAAACTAGACCAGAAAAACGTTTCAACATTCATCTTAACTTTACTAAATTCATTAACCTCAAAACTTTCGGTGCAAGTTTTAACAAGCGAGTTCAACTTCTCTAAAAACAATTCATCTACTTTCTCAAATTTCTTAGGTTTAGTTCCGTCGAAGTCGTTCAAACTCATAAACACAAACTTAGTCGCATTCCATAGTTTAGTAACGAATTTTTTTCCGCCAAGTAAATCTTTTTCTATATAATCCAAATCTTCGCCAAGTTTAGAACCAGCAGCCCAGAACCGAAGAGCGTCAGAGCCATAGCTGTCTAAAATAATTCGAGGATTAACTACATTACCTTTTGATTTTGACATTTTTTCTCCGTTCATAGCAACATTTCCAGAAATCATTATTTCTTTCCAGGGAATAGAATTCTCGTGCATCAAAGATTTCACAATTGTATAGAATGCCCAAGTTCTAATGATATCATGACCCTGGGGTCTCAGTGAAAAAGGAACTTTAATCAAACCTTTTGCACCTTCAAGCGTTGCAGTAATCTGTGGTGTCAGTGAAGATGTCGCCCATGTATCTAAAACCATTATTTCTGCTTTCGCTTCTTTCTTACATTTTGGACAGAATTTTTTTACTTCAATTGGATCTACGGGCAACTCACTTTCTTTTGGAGTAATTATCTCTCCGCATTCTTCACATTCCCAAGCAGGAATCGGAACTCCAAAATGCCTATTTCTAGAAATATTCCAATCCCAATCTAAACCCAGAACCCAATTTTCATATCGTTTGTGCATATACTCCGGATACCAAACGATTTCTTTTCCTCTTTTAATCAATTCTTCTTTTTTATCTAGAACTTTTATAAACCATTGTTTAGTCGGAATAAATTCTATTTCGCTTCCACATTTATCATGAACATTTACATTGTGTTTAATATCTTTTTGTTCAGCAATCAATTCTGTCTCTGCCAAATCTTTCAATGTTTCTTTTCTTGCTACTTTTATTGGCAAACCCGCATATCTTTCGCAATTCAATTTTCCAGTTTTATCGAAGATTACCCTCGGTTTTAATCCATGCTTGTTTATTGCTTCAACATCAAATTTATCGCCATAGGAACAAACCATCAATAAACCCGTTCCTTTATCCAGCTGTGCAGATTCGTCCTCTAAAATAGGAACTTCGTGATTGAACAAAGGAACAATAGCCCTTTTTCCCTTTAGTTCTTTGGCTCTTTTGTCTTCAGAATTTACAAAAACAGCAACACAAGCTCCAAGAAGTTCAGGTCTCGTTGTTGCAATAAGTAACTCTTTTCCTGTTTCTTTAACTTTAAATTTTAATGTTGAAAACTTGCTAGGAAGTTCTTTGTCTTCTAGTTCTGCCTGGGCGACGGCCGTTTGACATTCACAGCACCAAATAGTCGGGAATTCTTTGTGATAGACCTCTCCTTTTTTTAGCAATTCAATAAAAGATTTTTGTGAAACTTTTTGCGAATGCTCGTCTATTGTTGAATATTTAAGATCGTAATCGGCTGAAATTCCCAAATCAGAAAAATCTTTAACGCAATCAGGAGTAACTTCTTCCAAAGTCTTGATACATAATTTGATAAATTCAGCCCTACCCATTTCCTTGCTTTTCACACCCTTTAATTTTTCTACTAATCTTTCTGTAGGTAAACCATTATCATCCGTTCCAAATGGATAAAAAACGCTTCCCTCTTTCATTCTCCTATATCTCGCAACAAAATCCATCTGTGAATACATAAAAGCATGCCCAATATGCATCTTTCCAGAAATATTTGGCGGCGGCGTGTCTATTGAATAAATCTTTTTAGCTTTCTTAAATTTGTAAACTTTATTTTCTTTCCAAAAATCCTTCAATCTCTTCTCCGATTCTTTAAAATCGTATTGTTTATCTACACTTTCAGCCATACCAATTCAAGAAGAATGGCGTTTAAAAAGTTTGAGTTCCGAATTTTGCCTTAATATTTTCGTCCCAAAATAGGCATACTTATATACATTGAATTAGTTAAAAGAATAAGGAGGTATCATGGGAAAAACAATCGGTGGATGGACTTTCGTAATCGGTCTAATTATAGCTGTTATAATAGCTATTTTTGGAACTGATCAAACTTGGCCAGTATATTTATTGCTTGTTCTTGGACTTATTGTAGGTCTTTTGAATATAAGCGGTAAGGAGGCAGGTCATTTTTTAATCGCAGCAATAGCATTTTTATTAACTTTTACTGCATTAGCTAGTATATCCGTTAAAATACCAGTAGTTGGTGATAATTTAGTTGTATTCTTCAATTTGATTAATACATTTATCGCACCAGCAGCTGCAGTTGTAGCATTTAAGGAATTATTTGCTCACGCAAAAAACTAAAAA
>CAZNOS010000008.1:0-2190 GCA_964574775.1 Candidatus Woesearchaeota archaeon
AAAAAAATCAAACACGTAATTATTGTTCAAAATAAAATCGATTTAGTTTCTAAAGAACAAGCATTTGAAAACTACAAAGCAATAAAAGAATTCGTTAAAGGAACAATCGCAGAAAATTCTCCAATCATTCCAGTTTCGGCTCAACAAGAAGTAAACCTAGATAAAATACTAGAGGCGCTTTGCAAAATAGAAGTGCCAGATAGAAAAATAAATGAAAAACCAATCTTATTAATCGCAAGAAGCTTCGACATTAACAGACCGGGAACGGCACTGAAAGATTTACACGGCGGAGTTTTGGGTGGAGCATTAAAGCAAGGAAAACTAAAAATCGGCGACGAAATAGAGATTAAACCAGGATATAGCTACAAAAAACAAAATCAATTCTACTATCAAACTGTCAAAACAAAAATAGTTTCCATGCACAAAGGAGAATATAGCGTCAAAGAAGCCATACCGGGCGGAAGCTTGGCAATTGAAACAGAACTAGACACAAGTTTGACAAAAGCAGACGCTCTATCTGGCTGCATTGCGTCCACAGTTGGAAATTTAGACGAAATAACAAGCAATATTACGATAAAATACAGCTTATTCAAAGAAGTTTTTGGAACTGGCGCACATGAAAAAGTAGGTAATCTAATACCAAGCGAACCCTTAATGTTAAGTGTAAATACATCTACAACAGTCGGCACGGTAAAAAAAATCAAAGGCGACCAAGTAGAACTTGCGCTAAAAATCCCAGTTGTACCGTTAAGGGGCGAATCAATAGGTATCGCAAGAAATATTAATTCTCACTGGCGACTGATCGGATTTGGCGAAATAATATAAAATTCTTTACGATTTTAAGCTCGATATATTTCTACAATTCCACTATTGCAATTTAGAAACGCCAATCTTCCTATTTGACCACCCAAGTCTTCTCCAATTAAATTTATACCATATCTTTCAAATGAATTTCGCACAATTGGAGCCTTTTCTCCATGAGCCCAAAAGCTTCACCACATAATGTCGCTTCCAAATCGTCCAAAACTCTTTCTCTTTGAAGCATAGCTTTGACCATTGTATCAATAATATTTTTTGGACCTACGGGTTCTGGTGACCAAGAAAACCCACCGATATGTGCTAACACGCCCAACTTAGTTTTTGGAGAATAAAGTGTTATAGCTAAACAAGTAGCAATTCCAAACGTTCCAATTAAACTATGGCCCTGCCCAACTTTAAATGAATCATCATCCACTTGCAAAGATGCATAACAATCTGGGAAACCATCACTAACTTTAAATTTATTTATTTCCATATTTAACTTAGAACTCTAGCCAAAACAACTACTAATATTACTATCATAATTAAAATAATTCCGCCAAGTAAAATTAGCATAAGTGTGCCTAAGCCCATTTGACCATTATCACCTGACGCAGGAAGTGAATCTCCCAGAACCAAAACGGTCTCATTCTGATTATCGATAAATATAGAACCATCTTCTACTGGCTCACAATCATTACAGCCATTACAATCTTCGTCATCGTCATCTCCGTTATTAAAATCAACTGAAAAATTAACAGAATCAAAAACAATAGCCCCTGTGCTGTTGTTCGCCCAAGCCATTAAATTGTAATCTCCCTCTTCTAAATTTAAAAATAAGATTCCATTATAAGTTATGTTTGTTCCATTATAATTATACCACACATTTGTTCCATTACTAGAAATATTTAACAAAATCCTTCCATCGTCGTAAGTTGTAGCAATCGGACTAATTATATCGATAAATAAAGTTGTATTTATAACAACAGAACTATTCACTAACGTGACAACTACAGAATCACAATCTGTTCCGTTTACATTTGTTCCACAAACAGCAAAGCTATTTGATCCAAAACTAATATTTACTATTCTTGACAAATTATAATTTCCGCCAGAATAACCTACACCATTAACACTCCAATTATTAACCACCTGATTAGCGCTCGCATTAAGATTTATTAAATAAGGAGAATAGTTTGAATTAAAAATCATTCCATTTGCTGGATAATTAATAACCACGTTTAAACCACTATTATTCGCCAAACAAACTCCGTTATAACAACCGTTAATACAAGTCTCAATAATTTGAACATTATTTTGACTATTAGCAAAACAAGAACTAGAAGTACATCCTCTGTCCACACTCGTCACGTTTTTAACAACATTATTTCC
>CAZNOS010000008.1:2290-22382 GCA_964574775.1 Candidatus Woesearchaeota archaeon
CAATTAGCTACTACACTTGCCCCATCATCACAATAAACCAATCCACTATCTACGTCAGTTTGCGAAATGCAACTCGCAACTTTATATGAATAAGGATGAACTGATTCTCCAACTCCCTGAACCCAGAATTTATTTTTAGAACTACTAATACTAATAGGATTTCTCAAAACGCACATTTTATTTCCGCTTCCTAAATCTGCCACATTTTGATATATAGACAATTCTCCCCACGCAGAAGACACACCCACTCTCATTTTTTCGTTATTCCCAGCAGAAGTATACGCATACCATGCCTTTAACATAACATAATAATTAGCAGACTGCGGAACAGAAACACTTTGTCCAACCGCACCGCTACTCATCAATAAACAATCTGTACGTCCAACCTCAGCTATCTCTCCACAAATTAATTCATACGGTATATCATTATCCCAAATCTGTTTATACCAATCAACGCCCAATTTAGAACTCGAACAAGCTGGATACGCGTCGCCACACACAACATAATCATTTTTATCTCTTAAATTAATCCATCCAGAATCATAAGCCGAAACAAAATTTACCGATAAAACTAAGGCTAATGCGAAAATTACAAGTGCGATTTCTGTTTTACTTCTCATCTTTAAATTCACACTTCTTCTTTCCGCTGGTCTAAATAGTTACAACTATAAAATAACAACTATTTATAAACTTTGCCCTTTTCTTTATTCTCAGTCCCAATCCTTAAAAACCCAATTAGCCATTGATAAAAGATGGAAATTCCACAAATAGAAAAAGAGCCCAATAGGAATATACGTAAACTAAAATTTTGGATACTTATTGGATTTATAGCGCTATGTGTAATCGGTTCAATATACTGGCACACTCAAGACTATTCAGTCAGAGATAGTTTCAAACACATTAAGGAATCACGCTACGCTCCGACATATTTTATTTTATTATCAATCGCCCTATCTTTTATACCCATATTGCCGGTTCTTTTCACAGGCGGATTCATATTCAAATTCATACCTGCCGTTATATATGCACTAATTGCCTCTTTAATTTTTTCTACCCTAGTTTTCTATATGGCAAGAATTTTAGGAAGAGACTATTTCGAATCCTGCGAACCAAAGAATAAAAAATTTAGGAAAATAGACCTGAAAATCAGAGAAGACCCATTTGAAAACCTATTATTATTACGATTCTTTTTTATTATTCCACCAGAAGTAATAAATGTATACGCTGGGCTAACACGAATTAAATTTAGATATTTTATTCTTTCCACACTAATCGCCAATATCCCACTAACAATATGTTCAATCGGATTAATAAGAGGAAGAGTTGTTAACGATCCATTCTCTTTTTACAGTTCAATTTTAGGCTTTGCAGTAATGCTAGCTGTGTCAATAATTTTTTCAGAAAAAATAAGAAATAAAATCAAAAAATATTTCAAAAAATAGAAACATATTTTACCCAAATAACAATTACGCTTCCTTAATTTTGCGACCAAATTTCTTACTAAAATTAACTATATCTTTGGTTGCTCCCACAATTACCAAGACATTATTTTTCTCAACCTTTTGATCAGCAGAAGGAACAACAATAACTTTATCATTTTCTCTAATCGCTAAAATTGAAATCGAATATTTGCTTCTTAATTTTAAACTATCAATAGCCTTACCAATAAACTCACTAGGAGCTTGAACTTCAGCAACCTGATAATCAGGAGATATTTCAATATATTCCAAAATATCCGACGAAGTTATCTGATTTGCTAATCTCACCGCGCTCTCTTTTTCTGGATAAATAACTCTGGTTGCGCCAATCTTTTGTAAAATTTTACCCTCTTCGTCTGTCCTCGCTCTTACAATAATATTTGGAATTCCTATTTCCTTCAAATTTAAAACAGTCAAATAAATATCCGGACTTTCAGCGGACAAACAAACGATTGCAGTATCGCAAGCCGACACGCCTCCGTTAATCAAGCACTGCTTATCTGTGCAATCCAAAATCGTAGCCGAAGTCACATAATCCCTCAATACAGAAGTGGCTTCCTCATCTTTGTCAAATGCGAAAACTTGTTGTCCCAAACCCTCGAGCGTTGTTGCAACTTGACTACCAAACTGCCCAAGTCCAATCACCGCAAAATTCTTTTTCATACTACACACACTCTTTTCTCATTTAAAAACCTAACCAACCGCAACATTTTCCTCAGGATAGCTAATTTTAGAACGATCTTTTTTAGTTAATAGAGTTATTATCGCAAGCGGAGTAATTCTTCCTATAAACATCAAAATTACTAAAGAGCATTTAGAAAAACTTGTTAAGAACGGAGTGATTCCTGTCGTTAATCCTACGGTTCCGAATGCCGAAAAAACTTCGAAGATTATTTGGCTTAGTTTAAATGGCTCGAATGCTATCAGTAAGAAAATAAAAAACCAAATTACAACAACTGACGAGAAAAAAAGCAAAAGTGCTCTATTCAACGTGCCATAATTTATTTTTCTACCGAAAGCCTCTGGTTCTTCTTTATTACGAAGGCTAGACACAAACCATAGAACCAAAACCGCAAAAGTGCTCGTTTTTATACCCGCACCCGTACCACCTGGCGAAGCACCCACAAACATCAAAAAACATAGTAATAGCAAAGTTGGAGTAGCAATATTATCTAATGGAATCGTATTAAATCCAGCAGTTCTTGCACTTACAGATTGAAAAACTGAAATCATTGCCTTATTAGCGGGACTATAACCATCTAGTGCATTATTATTTTCAAAGAAATAAAAACCAACTGCACCCAAGACAATTAAAATCAAAGAAGTTGTTAAAACTATTTTACTATGAAGAGCCAATCCCCTTTTTTCTTTTCTTAAAACCTGCAATAAATCTGAAATAACCAAAAATCCTATTCCGCCTAAAAATATCAAAGCGGCTATCGCGAAATTCAAAATAAAGTCAAAATTATATTCAGTAAAACTTTTGAAACTTCCCATTAAATCGAAACCAGCGTTGTTAAACGCGCTCATTCCATGAAAAATCGCCATCCAAAGACCCTTAGAGTCGCCCATATGTCGCCAAACAGAAAATAGTAACATAATTCCTATAGCTTCAAATGCAATAATTGTTAAAAAAACTTTTTTTGCAAGCCTAAAGATCTCACCAATAGAAGGCAAATTAAGTGATTCTTTTACAAAAACAGCATATTTCGCACCCCACACATTCCTCGCAAAAAAGAAAAAAGAAATAATTGTCATATAACCCAAGCCACCCAAATTAATTAAAATTAAAATAATAACGTGTCCACTCGTCGTAAAAGAATTCAGAACATCTAGAGTATTTAGTCCTGTAACGGTAGAAGCAGAAGCTGCAGTGAATAAAGCATCGACATATGAAACATTTGCACCTTCTTTTTGAAAAACCGGCATCCAAAGAAGCAAACTTCCTATTAAAATAGTAAATATCAATAAAAAAACCAAGAAATTCAACGGATGAATCTTCTTCTTTAAAATTGGCTCTGGAAACTTTTTAAAAGTTATAATATCCCTAAACATATTAGGCTCGGGAAACTTATTGAATGATATGATATCTTCAAATCCACTCTCTTTTTCCATAAAAAATACAATCCAAATGTATTTTTAAATTAACCTAAAACCAAACATCCCAACAGATTTATAAAAGCGGTCATCCTATTAATAAAAAAGAGAATGAAAGACTACTTTATCCCAACAGAGAGAATTTGGTATATTCTTGGTGGAATTTTACTTTTTGTATTAGCTATGTCACTTTTAAGCTTTCCAATCAGCTCTTTTATGAGTATAAGTCCAGAAGCATCCACAAAATTCGAAATAGGATGGCCAACGACATTTATAACAATCGACTTAATGAATCCAGATTCAATCCCAATAAAATGGCTTTCACTAATTCTCAGCTTTATTAGTTATTGCGTCGTGGCTTATATAATTGATGTAACGATTTCTGTAATAATAATTGGATTAAAAAAACCGATGACTATAGATGAAACATTCACGCAAGCCAGAAAGGCATACTTCTATCACAAAAGCCAGGGAACAGAAGAAACGAAAATAAAAGAATTATTTCAAAAAAAAGGATGGAAAGACAAAGATATAGAAAAGTTAAAATAAAATGTTAAAATCTAATCTATTGTTAAAATATAGAAAAGCCATTTTTGTAGTTATTTACAAAAAAGAAAATAATAAACCATTTTATTTAATTCTCAAAAGATATAAGCACTGGAAAGGATGGGAATTCGCTAAAGGCGGAATAGACGAAGGAGAAACGGAGCTCGAAACAGCAAAAAGAGAATTAAAAGAAGAATGTGGATTAAAACTAAAATCAATTAAAAATCACAACGTAAAGGGAAAATACAAATATCCTCACCAGTTTCCAGACAGAGACGGAATCATCGGTCAAACATATTCTTTGTATTCAGCAGAAGTTTATCCAGGAGAAGTCAAGATAGACAAAAACGAACACTCCGACTATAAGTGGCTCGAATATAAAGACGCACTCAAAACACTCTCAAAACAAAATCAAAAAGTATGTTTGGGAATTGTAAATAAAAGAATTTAACCTATAGATTCTAACGCCAAATAGATATTCGTATCAAATAATCTTCTCTCAACAGACTCATTTTTTCCAAAACACTGAATAATAAGTTTTCCAGCCAAATTCTCTAATTCCCCAACATCTCCGACAAAAGTCAGATAATCAGAATATTTTCTGATTCTAGATCCAGCATTACCAAAAGAAATTCTTCTAGAACTACTCTCCTCATTATCAGAAATATCAGCTATTATCTCATTATCTGCATTTAAAACATAACCCGTTAAGTTCGGAGTTGTTTGAAAAAAATTAAGTTTAAGGGCAGACATTCTTCTATTAAATCCCATAGATCTGCCAGAAAACGCACCCTCTTCTCTTTCTGAAACAGCAAAACCACATTGTATTGCCCCATTTTTTCTAGCGGTTACATTAAATTCAGCATACCAAAGAGGAGATGGTAATTCAACCTGATTAGATATGGCACCGCATGTTGTAAGTTTTTTAGTTTTTCCCTTAAGTATATCCGTATCCACCCACTTACCTTCGTCTAGCTCGTCTTTAATTACCAACTCTTCACGCGAAAAATCCCAAAAACACTTCAATGAATCTCTGTCTACATTCAATCTCATAAAAAAAAACATATTTTGAGTATTTTTAAGCAATTATGTAGTCTAGAATATAATTACTTTTTTCCAACTGTTTCTTCCTTTAAAACAAACTTAGCAATTAAGAATATCACTAATGCAATTATTACAAAATAAATTAAAGCAGATAAAAACGCTCCCCATCCGATACCGGTCCAAACCCAGAAACTCCACGTTGCCGTTTGCCAAGATCCACCAGGAATAAATGGAGTAATTAAAGGCATGATGATGTTATCAACAAAAGACTTCACAAAGGTATTAGCTGCAAAACCCATGATAACTGCAATCGCAAGTCCAATAACCTTGTACTCTTTCAAAAAATCTCTAAACTCTTTTGCGAAACCAATAACCTTTTCTTTAACCATATTTTATTTCATATTTTTATGTTTATAAACTTACTTAAAATTTTATAATCCGAGTTTATTCTTTTTCTTCAACCACATCCGGAACCCTAGCTAAATCAGTTACGGAATCTCCATCCTGAAGTTTGATAATTCTAACGCCCTGCGTTGCTCTTCCCATAATTCTAATATCAGTTATAGGAGTTCTAATAACAATTCCCTTCGCTGTTGTAACAATAATAGTATCGTCATCAACAACAGATTGTGAAGTTATAATATCCCCCGTCTTATCTGAAACCGCTAAATTAATAACTCCCTTTCCGCCTCTAGAAGTTAATCTATATTCTCCGATTTCGCTTCTTTTACCATAACCGTTTTTGGAAATTGTTAAAATAGATTGTTTATCCTGATTTTCAATTGGTAAAACCTCTGCAGAAACAACCTGATCTTTTCCATCAAGTGTAATTCCGATTACTCCGTACGCGTTTCTTCCAGTTGGCCTAACATCGTCAGAACTAAATCTACAAGCCTGTCCATCTTTAGTTACCAATAAAACTTCTTGATGTTCTTTTATCGGCTTTACAGCGACGAGAGTGTCAGTCTTTCCCTCTAAATCAATTGCTTTTATTCCGCCCTTTCTTGGAGAATTAAATTCCTCTAGGGAAATTTTCTTAACAGTTCCTTCCTTTGTAAACATCATTAAATAATCCTTAAACTCTTTAACCGAAATAACCGACGTCACAAACTCGTCTTTTAATTCCAACATATTCACTAAAGCTTTGCCCTTACCATACTTAGCAATTTCAGGAACCTCAAACGCTTTCAACCAATGAACTTTTCCCCTATTTGTAAACAATAACATATAGTCATGCGTAGAACAGGTCAATAATTCTTTAACAAAGTCTCCCGTCGCTAATTCTGTTCCAATAACTCCTTTTCCACCCCTATTCTGTTCTTTATATTGTTTTAAATCCATCCTCTTTACATAACCCTTATCTGTAATCGTAACAACTACATCTTTTTTATCAACTAAATCCTTTTCTTCAAAATCTTCATTTAAATTATTAACAATTGTTGTTCTTCTGTCGTCACCAAAATCTTTCTTGATACCATTTAAATCTCTTTTAATAATTTTTAAGATTTCTTTTTCGTCGCCCAAAACTTTTCTCCATCCATCAATGTCTGTCTTTAACTCAGAATCTTCTTTTGTTAATTTATCATGTTCAAGAGTAGTAATTTGATGTAACTTCATTTCCAAAATAGCCTCTACTTGTTTATCGCTAAATCCAAACTTAGCTTTTAATTGAATTCCTGCTTCTGTTTTTCCAGTTGCCGCTCTTATCAACTTAACAACAGCATCGATATTTTTCTGTGCAATCAATAAACCTTCGACTAAATGCAATCTTTTTTCTGCTTTATCTAAATCGAACTCTGTTCTTTTTCTAATAACTCCTTGTCTATGCCTAACATAAACTTCAATAATTTCTTTAATGTTTAATTGTTTAGGCTCATCTTTTACTAGAGCTAACATATTAACATCGAATGTTGTTTGCAACGGAGTATCTTTCAAAAGTCTATTTAATGTAAACTTTGGTTCAGAACCTTTCTTTAATTCTATAACAACTCTTACTTTTCCCTTAGCCGATTCATCTCTAATATCTGAAACATCTGGAAGTTTTTTCTCTTTTACTAAATCTGCAATTCTCTCAACCATAGTAGCTTTGTTAACCTGATATGGGACCTCGGTAATAATAATATTAGGCTTATTTCCATCTTCAATCTTTGTTCTACCTTTCATAATTAATCGGCCTTTACCTTCGGTATAAATTTGTACTAATTGACCAGATACATAACCACCAGTTGGGAAATCTGGAGCCCTAATTATTTTTGCAAGTTCCAAAGGAGTAATTTCAGAATTATCAATATATGCGAGGGCTGTATCACAAACATCATTTATATTATGTGGAGGCATATTCGTGGCCATACCAACTGCAATACCGGACGCACCATTCAACAAAAGATTTGGTAATTTTGCTGGCATATATTTTGGTTCTGTTAAAGTATTATCAAAATTTGGATTCATCGGGACCGTATTTTTTTCGATATCCATCATAAGTTCTTCAGTTATCTTATCCATTTTAGCCTCGGTATATCTCATCGCAGCCGCAGGATCTCCATCCATAGAACCAAAATTACCCTGACCCTTTACCAACGGATATCTTAAAGAGAAATCTTGCGCCATTCTAACCATCGACTCATAAGCCGCGGTATCACCATGTGGGTGGTATTTACCAATAACATCTCCGACGATTCTTGCCGATTTTTTAGTTGGTTTATTATGTTGCAAACCCAAATCATACATCGCCCATAAAATTCTTCTATGGACTGGTTTTAATCCGTCTTCAGCTGCTGGCAATGCTCTATCAACGATAACCGACATCGCATAATCAATAAATGCCTTTCTCATTTCTTGCGAGACTTCTGCATTAATCAATTCTTTCGCTTCGATATTTTTTTTCATATCCTCTCTTAATTGACTAAGTGTTTCTTTACTAATTCCCTCACCACTCATTTTTTCATTACCTGCCATTATTTTTTATTCCTCTTTTTCATAGCTTTAGCATTTAATTGTTTTAATTTTTTCTCTCCAACTACCCACTGCGGAAAAATCATTGCTGAATATTTACATTTTTTACATTCCATTCTTGGTATAACGCCGAATGCGTTTCCAAATCTAAAAACATATCCGACTTGCTCCGACTTACATTTGGGACAAAAATAAACCCTAGTAACTTTTTCTTTTTTAGGCTCTTTGCCAATACATCCACAATCACATTCACATCCCACATCCAAATTGTTTGCCATTTATTCTCTATACGCCCCACATAATTTATAATTTACAGCATTATGGCAGGTTGTCAATCTTAAATCTTTCCTATCTGAATGTCCAAGTTCATATTGGCAAATACCCAATAGTGGACAAGCAAATTTCATTACACGAATAGATAAACCCAACTCCAATCCTTCTTCTACAATGTTTCTTTCTTTTTCTACCATCTTATAAGTCCACCTCCGCATTCTTTGCATTTTCTTCAATAAATTGTCTTCTCGGCCCAACGGCATCGCCCATTAAAATCGAAAATGTCTCGTCAGCCTCTACTGCATCTTCAACTGAAACCTGCTTTAAAATTCTTGTTTTCGGATTCATGGTTGTATCCCATAATTGTTCATCGTTCATCTCTCCAAGGCCCTTGAAACGACTAACCTCTGGATTGCCAGATACATCTTTCAAAACCTTTTTTAATTCTTCATCTGAATAAACATAAGTATCTTTTTGTCCTTTTCTAACTTTGTATAATGGCGCGACAGCAACGAAAATATGACCAGAATCGATTAGTGCTGGAACATATCTAAAAAATAAAGTTAATAAAAGAGTCTTAATGTGTGCACCATCTACATCTGCATCAGTCATAATAATTACTTTCCCATATCTTAATTTATCAATATCAAACTGATCTCCAACACCAGTTCCGATAGCAGTAATTAAATTTCCAATTTCCTCAGAAGATAACGCCTTCGCGTGATTTGCTTTTTCCACATTCAAAATTTTACCTCTCAGCGGAAGAATAGCTTGGCATTCTCGATCCCTAGCACCCTTAGCAGTACCTCCAGCAGATTGTCCCTCTACAATATACAATTCCGTTTCTTCTGCTTTCTTAGACGAGCAATCAGCTAACTTACCAGGAAGTCCACCAGATCCCAATGCATTTTTTCTTCTAACTAATTCTTTAGCTTTTTTTGCAGCTTCTCTGGCTCTTAACGCTTCAGAAGCTTTACTCGCAATAACTTTTGCTATCGTAGGATTTTCCTCGAAAAATTCTCCCAACGCAGTAGTTGTAAGAGAATCAACAATACCTTTTATTTCAGAATTTCCCAATTTTGTTTTTGTCTGACCCTCAAATTGTGGCTCCTTAACTTTTGCAGAAATAATCGCGGTCAATCCTTCACGAACATCATCTCCCTCAAGTTTTTCGTCCTTTTTTATAACACCTTTTTTCTCCGCATAGTCATTTATAACTCTTGTCAAAGCTGTTTTGAAACCGGCAACATGAGTTCCGCCTTCAATTGTATTAATCGTATTTACAAAACTTTGAATATTGTCGTTGTAAGAATTATTGTATTGGATAGCAACTTCAATAACTAAATCGGAATCTTGTTTCTTAAAATAAACTGGTTTTGCGTGGATGGTTTCTTTTGTTCTATTTAGCCATTTAACGAACTCCACCAATCCACCAGCATAAACAAAATCTTCTTTTTTATCTGACCTATCATCTTTAAAAATAATTCTTAATCCTGCATTCAAAAATGCAATCTCTCTGAATCTTGTAGCTAATGTATTGAAATCAAAATTTGTCGTCGAAAAAATTGTGTCATCCGGATAAAATGTAACTTTAGTTCCAGTTTCTTTTCCGTCATAGCTACCAATTACCTTAACGGCCTCTTGAGGAACTCCAATCTTATATTCCTGCATGTAAATTTTTCCGTCCCTCTTAACCTCTACTCTCATTTTTTTGGACAAAGCAGCGACAACAGAAATACCCACACCGTGTAAACCACCAGAAACCGCATAAGAACCCTTGTCGAATTTTCCACCGGCATGAAGTTTTGTAACGATAACTTCCATAGCAGATTTTTTATAAACCGGATGCATATCAACGGGGATTCCTCTTCCATTATCTTCAACCGTTACAGATTCGTCCTTATTAATTGTAACAGAAATTTGTGTACAAACTCCAGCCATCGCCTCATCAACCGAATTGTCAGCAATTTCATAAACCAAATGATGCAATCCCTCTTTAGCAGTAGAACCAATATACATTGCGGGTCTCTTTCTAACTCCTTCAAGTCCCTCTAAAACTTTAATGTTCTCAGCAGAATATCCCTTCTTCTTTTCTTCTTCAGCCATAAACTTCACCCCTTTGAATATTTTTCATAATCATTGACATCAAAAAACATGGTACCTTTATAAAGTTTGTGGCAAAATTTTTAATATTTTACGACGACGAAACGAGGGATAAAAACATTTAAATAAAGCATAAGCTAGATTATTATCATGTTCTTCAAACCAAAAAAAGAGCCAGTAGACATAAGAGATTTACCAAGAAACGTTTCAGCCGGGAAAACTTTCGTCGCTAAAGATGGATACGGTTTTGTAGATTTAACAAAAAAAAGAAAACTACCATCTGAAATCGCAAAAGAAAAAATGCTTCTAAAATCAATGCCTGGCAGCACAACACAATCTTCAGAATCAACATCCTCTTTTAGTTTTTTTGACACACCAACTCCGAATTCAACATCGTCGTCATCCTATCCTACATCCGCACAAACTAGCTATCCATCTACAACGCCTCAAAGCTCTGACACGGAAGAACTTTTGAGAAAAATATCTTCGCAAATTTCAGATTTAGACACGAAGCTATACAAAATAGAACAAAGAGTAGATCTTTTAGAAAGAAAGGCTGGCGTTTCCAATTCCACAAATTCTAGTTTTAGCTGGTAATTATTTCATAGGCCAAACTTTTGCACGTAATTTTTCGAATACGGTTATCACCTGTCCTGGCTCAGAAAAATTCAACTTAAACAATCTACGAACGTAGTCCATGTTTACCTGTCCGGTTTGCAAAGCGTCAAAAGTTCTCTCCCCCAACCCATATCCCTGCGTATAGATAAATTCATTTTCAAATTTTTCCGGAAGCGCATTTAGTCTATGAACCGTATCTCTAAATGAAATTTTTTTATCGTAAGCCGTCTGAAAACAATCTACTCTATCATGAAAAACATTTTTTCTAGAAGGATCTAAAAATAAAGAACCTAAAAATCCAAACATTTCAACAATCGAATTAGCAAGAAGCCACTCGTCCATAGGTCGTCTTTTACCACAAATATTTGATGTACTCAAATGAACGCAATGAGCAGATTCTTCATTTATATGCGCAGAATCATCGCCATTCAAAACAATAACATTCTCACGACTAACAAATGCACTTAGTCCATATTTTTGCAACCCCTCAATCTTTTCACGATAACATTCTGATAATCCCAAATCTTCAAAATGACCAAGTCTTCCAAACCATCTGACTTCTGGATATCTAGATATTTCTACACCGAAAACTTCCTCCAATTCATCTATGGCCTGATATGTCCGTTGTTCCAAGCGGGCTTGCCTCTCAACAAACCTCATTCTTTTTCCAAAAGAAACAACTATTTAATTATTTCTAATATAATTAATAATGAGATAACTTCGTTTCAGAATTATTGAGACGAAATGAGAACGGACGAGCTATGAATCATATTCTTCAAATGTATTCTTTAAGATGTCTTTCGGGACATTATCTTTATTTGACTTATAAGGATTCTTGACGTGAATGATATATAATTATTATCACCCTTCTTGTCTTTTATCTAATGGGTGCTTTTTCGTAATCCTATATGCTCTTTCAACTTTTTCATAATCTTCTCTAGGCATTGTTCGAATATCTTTATCACCTAGATTTGCAATGGCCCTTATTACTTCTCTTTGTGGTCTTTGTAGATCATATTTCTTCTCGCTAAGCTCCGCAATTTTAGGATCGTAATTAGCAATAAGCGCATTTCGTTTTCCAGTCAAGGTTTCTTCAGTTAGCTTTCCATCATAAAGTGTTGTTAGCTCTGCCAATTCCCCATCTCTCGCAGAGACTAATTGAGCAACCTGAGAATCTAAATCTGCCAATGTCTGTCTTAATCTTGGATGAGCAAATGATAATTCGTCCTGTTCTGAAAGATGTTCTAGTGAATATCTTTTTGGTGGCGATTGTTTTCCATCTATGGTTTTTTTAGCTACTGCTAATTTTTTGTCCAAATATGCTACGATATCATTCTTTCCAGATTCATTGTAAAGCGATCTAAGACAGGATAGGTTTTCTTCAGTTGGTTTTGTTTCTGCAATTTGTTTCTTTAATATATAATCAAAGGTTTTTCCGTCGGCAGACGATACCCTTATGAAAACATTTCCATAGCAACATCTTATGTGTCCATTTTCGTTTCTATATTTAAGAGTTGCATTTTGAGGTATTTGATTAACTGCTTTTTCTAAACTCCCACTCGCTGTTTCTAGTAATTCTTTTCTGATAAAAAGAGAGGCATTTGCCCTTTCTTTTCTGCAGTAGTCGCCACGGCGATGAGTTTCTAAACTTCTCTTTGGAGTAACGCTATTTGGTACAAATGGACTAAGGTCCCAATTTGCATATTTGAAGTCAAACGAAAGAGTGTCTGCGTTTGTGTTAGTACAACCAGTAGAGAATTCATAATCTACTTTGACAAAATCTCTTGGGCTGTCCCCAAATTCAAGTGCGGTTTTTCCTGTGTAGAATAAATCGAATAAAGAATATGATCTAACTACGGGAGTAGGTTGGTTGCCATCAGCAGAATTATTAGTGTGAGTTTTAGATATAACCTGAGCTAAATCGATTAAGCGAGTCAAATCCTTAAGACTTTCTCCATGAATAACGCTAGCCACAGAAATGGCACCATCAGCAACTGTCTGTATATTTTTATTTTCCCTGGATAATCCAAATAATCTATTTAAGAATTTCATTACAAATTCCCTCCAGCTGTTTTAGCTTGATAATATTCTGCAATTGCTCTACCTAGAAGTGTGACTTTCAATTCTCTAGATTTCATTAGAGTCGGAGATATTACTATATCCGCACCCATATTCACTAATTCCTCTAATACTCTGGGATTATCCTCGCTTGTAAAAATTACTTTTTTTGCAAGATTTCTTCTTACTGTAGGATCTCTAAGAACATCTCTTCCTCCGGTTTCATAACCATCACCATAATCCATATCCGTAGCTATGAAGTCGTAATCTGCAGAAGCTTCTCTTACCATTTCCGCTACAGAACTAACTGCTTTTATTTCTGCACCATTAAATCCTGGTATTGGAAATTCTGGCGTGACATAGTCTGTTGCATTTAGAAACTCTCCTTCTAGGATGCTTCCGGTTCCAGTTACGTCTGCCATCCCGCATAATATGAGCGAAAGTGCATTATTTGTCTTAGACCTATCTGTATAGGAGTCATCTCCAATTAACATTTTAAACGGTCTAGTTTGTTTTGTTTGTGTTTGCATTTTTTTCTCCCAATATCTTACGATATTATTAATTTACTTAGAAATAGTACCCCTATATATCTTATTCCCCCTTATGTGGGGTGTTAAAACAAAGGTTTATATATTATTTAATATTAAAATAATTATGGAAAACATATTAAGAGAAATTGGACTAAATGAAACCGAGATTAAAATTTATACAACTCTTTTAAAGATAGGAGAATCAAAGTCTGGAGAAATAATAAAAGAGGGAAAGATTAAATCTGGAAGAGTATACGAATCCTTTGATTCCCTAATAGGAAAGGGTTTAATATCTTATTCTATGAAATCTGGCGTAAAGTACTTTGTTGCTGCAGATCCAAAAAATTTATATCGTTATCTAGACAAGAAAAAAGACGAAATAGATTTTAAAAAAAACAAACTAAAAACAATTCTACCCAACATATTGTCTAGTATAAATTACTCCAAAAGAGCAGTTGTAGAAGTTTATGAAGGAATTGATGGAATGGAAAATGCTTTTGATAAAGAATTGAAATACAATAAAAGAGAAGAGCTTTTATGTTTTGGAGTTGATCCGACTGATACATATAGCCAAGAAACTATTGATTTTTTTGTCTATAATTTATTTAAACAAAGAGAAAAATTTAAGATAAGAAAACTTTTTGGTGAAAAGTCTCGTGGAGATAAAACCTTAGTTGAGAATAATTCTAAAATAAAATTCATGAAAGATGATTCTTTGGCAACAATAGACATAATTAATAATTTAATTTTAATTCATTTGCACCATGGAAAGAACGTTGTAATTTCTATTGAAGATAAAGAGCTAGCAGAAAGTATGCGAGAACAATTTAATTATATCTGGAAAAACGCATCTGCGAGCGAAAAATAAGATTCAATAATAGTCATTTTATTCAAAATGTTTATAAGACCTAAAAACAGTAAACTTACATGTCAATCGAAAACCTCGAACAAAAAATGCTCGCATACGCACTGAAAAATGCTGTCGAACACGAAGGTAAATGCCAATCTGGCGCAGTTCTTGCACCATTATTTCATGAAGGCTTGGAAAAATCTGAAGTAAAAAACGTTATGCCAAAAATCAACGAAATCGTGAAAAAAGTTAATTCTATGTCGCTAGACGAACAAAAAAAGGAACTAGAAGAAGTGGAAAAATTTATTTCACACAGAAAAGAAAGAATCGGATTGCCTGAATTAGAAGACGTTCCTGCAACTGGAATTATTACAAGGTTTTCTCCATCGTCAAGTGCGTCCGCATTTCACATCGGTCATATTTTAACAGGAATGCCATCGAGTTTATACGTAAAAAAATATGGCGGGAAACTATACTTGAGAATCGAAGATACAAATCCAGAAAAAACAGTTCCGGAGTGTTATGAATCTTTTCCCAAAGAGGCAGAATGGATTTTCGGAAACGTTACAGAATGGTATGCTCAATCCGATAGAATGGAAAAATATTATAAATTTGCGGAAGAATTAGTTGAAAAAGGATTTGCTTTTATTTGTACTTGTAAAAAGGAGACAGATAACGAAGAGGAATATAAAATTAGAGAACCATGCAAATGTAGAAATAATTCTATAAAAGATAATTCTGAGAAATGGAAAAGAATGTTGGATCAAAAAGGATTCAAAGAAGGCGAAGCTGTTTTAAGATTTAAAACTGCAACAAATTTAAACAACCCAGCGCTTTTAGATTTTCCACTAGCGAGAATTAATTTAACAAAACACCCGAGACAAAAAACAAAATATAGAGTTTGGCCACTAATGAATCTGTGCGTAACTTACGACGATATCGAACAAAAATGCACACACATTATAAGGGCAAAAGAACATAGAGACAACGCAATCAGACAAGAAATGATTTTTAATGCGTTAAAAGTCCCCGTGCCACACACATATTTTTTAGGAAGATACAAATTCGACGATTTGGCCATATCCAAAACACAAATAACCCAAATGATAAAAGAAGGAAAGTTTTCCGGATGGGACGATATTCGTCTGCCATTAGCAAGAAATTTCAAAAAGAGAGGATACCAGCCAGAAGCTTTCGCAAGAATGGCGGAGCAAAGAGGACTTAGCGAAGTCGATAAAGTAATTAGTCAAAAAGATTTATTCCAAGTTCTAAATAATTTTAACAGAGAAATAATAAAACCAATGTCAACGGAAATTGAGTTCTCAGAAAAGAAATCTAAAGAAAACATTAACACGTATACTCTACTAATGGATGATGCATCAGAAAGTAAAATTTTCACAAAAGAAAAGTTAGAAAATGAGAAGATTTATTTCTTGAAAGATATCGGTTATGCAAAACTTAACGATAAAGAACTCTGGTTCTGTCACGGATAATTAATCCACTCTCGCATCAAAAATTCTAGAATCTGGACTTAACAACAATACATGATCCCCCTTAAATCTTACTCCACGAGCCACTTTTTGTATTAAATCACGACGAGCTTTATCCATATAAAATGTCATAAATTTCTGCGGCTGCTCTCTCTTTAAAATCTGCCAGAACAATCCCTGAATATTTGGATATGGATATTTAGTTAAAATAATTGAATTACATTGCTCCCCTGGAAAATCCACACCACGTGAACATTTTGTTGTAAAAAGCAAATCTGTCTTACCCGACTTAAAAGAATCAAAAGAATCATTATTCTCCTGCATTTTTCCAAGTTGTTCTCTTGAAATAATATTACTCACATTAAACCTTCTCTTTTCTTCCTCAGTCGGCAAATCAGCAAAAGACGCAATATGAACTAATGTTGGCATCTTAGCGTTAGCAACACAAGCCGACAAAGCCTTCAAATATTCCGCACGACTATTTGGATTAGATTTCATAAGTTCGTACTTACAATTTTTTTCATATCCAGTTCTATATTTAGTAACGTTTCCGGGACTCTGCGTTTCTGCCTCTACAATTTTAAATTTTTCCAATCCAAAAATTTCTTTCAAAACAGGTTCAGAGTGTAAAGTTCCAGACATTAAAACTAAAACATTATTCTTTTCTATTAAATCCTTAAATCTCCTAGAGACATTTATCGAAACAAGACTGATATATGTAGTTTCACCATAACTATTTCCAAATAAAGACTGCTGCTCTGCATTCGATTTCTCAAACGCCACATAAGTTTCATCTACCAATTCCTCAAAACTTTTCACGGACTCAAAAGCGGAATTATAATAATTTCCATCCTCCCCCTCGGCTAAATACGGATTATCTAATATCTTATCGAATAAATCCTTAAACAAATGGGCTTTTAACTTTTCAATACCTTCAGAATGAACCGCAATAACTCTGTTGGCAAGCAAAATCATTTCTCTAATAGAATTTTTATCTTTTGGACCTTCTGGAATTAAACTAGACAACGCAGAAATAAAACGATTTAAATTAATTTTTTTCTCATTGGCAAAACTATCCAAAAAATCGTCACACTCATCAATAACGTCCAAATCCGTTTTTGGCTTCCTACCAATTGCTGTTTCAATCAAGTATTTCTGTGCATTAAAAATTAAAACATCCGCATCAATATAAGAATGATATTGCTGATAATATCCACAACCCTTAGCTCTTTCAAATAAAGCATATTCTTTGCCAGAAATAGTCATATATTTTCTTTTTCTAGCCTTACCTAAAACCTTTCCGCCAGTTTCAGCAGACAAAATTGGAGACCAATATGGACAAGCAGCAGCGACGCTAATTCTCCTAACATCTGTAATGCTCGAAAAATCTTCTTTTTTCACTTCTTTATTTTGTTCAATAAAATCTAAAATCATTTTCATATTTTTTTCTCTAAGCTCTATATCACATGGCAAATAAGAATCGTCCGCTTTCAACTCGCTAGAAAATGGACACTTAAAATTTCCCCTACCCTTAATAACAGAAATTTTTAATTTACTCCCATCTTCTTTTAAAATAAAATTTTTATTCATATAATCTCTTTCATATTGATCTTGCAAACTTTTTATTGGAACTACAATAGAAGTTTTCTTAAAATGTTTTGCCAAATTTAATGCAATGGCACTTTTTCCAGACCCACAAACTCCTTTAACGAAAATAATTTTATGTCCATTATCAACCGCTTTTAAAACTTCTTTAACTATATCTTCTTGAGTTTTTCCATTGCTAAATTTAAGCGGATCCAACTTATCTCCAGAAACATTTAATATATCCAAAGTATTTTCATCGTCGGAAACTCCCTCTTTTTTCTTATACAAACTCCATGAAACATTTTTAAAAGAAGACTCTTTTTCCACATGCGGTACACCCGGCACAATTATTCTACCATTTTCATCGAATTCCATTATAACACCTCGAACAAAAAAACAAAAGGTGGTTTAAAAGTATTTATATGTCCCAGATACCATTTCAGTCACTGTTTAATCTTTTTCTAACTTCCGCTATTATATCGAACCAATACACTCCATGTGGACAAAAACGTCCATAATCAGATTTTAAATCTTCTTCCAACCTATCAATCGAAACAAATTCAACCTTTTGCACCTCTCCATCTCTGAATTGAAAACTATTAATGTCTCCTTCAAATTTTAAGAAATAAATATATCCAAACTCATTATTTTTTTCTAATTCATCACAGCACTTCTCAACTCTAAAAAATTGCAAATCACCCGCACCAACACTAAATCCGATCTCTTCTTCAAGCTCTCTCATGCAAGAAACAATTGGTTCTTCACCAGCAGTTACATGTCCCGCAGCAGAAATATCCCACAAATCAGGATATTGTAATTTATCTTTTGCTCTAAGTTGAAGTAATATTTCCCCCTTGGAATTATATATTATAACGTGCACCGCCCTATGCCAACTCCCGTCACTATGTGCCTTCGACTTCATCTTTTTCACATTTGTAAAATTATTATTCTCATCAAAAATATCAACTAATTCATCTGCCATTTTAACTAAAAATAATATTAGGTTTTTAAGTATTTAGCTTATGGAAACCATTTTATAACGATTATCTACTCCTAATCTAACTTTAATAACTCTTCAAATAACTTTGTCTGCGCCTTACTTAATTTTTTAGGAGTATTGACGGTAATATTAACAAACTGATCTCCATGATGACTTGAATTATTAAGAATTGGAATTCCTCTTCCCTTAAGCCTCAAAACGCTTCCAGACTGTGTTCCGCTTGCCACCTTAATCTTTATTTCCTCAGAAGACAAGGTTGGAATTTTTATTTCTGTTCCTAAAGCCGCCTGAGAGAAACTTATATTTAAATCCATATAAATATCGAACCCATCTCTCTTGAATATTTTATGTGGTTTTACCTTAATCAATAAAAATAAATCTCCATCATCTCCATTCTTTGTTGCGTTTCCACCGCCCGGAACTCTTAAAGTTTGACCGTTGTCGATTCCCTTTGGTATTTTTATTTTTACTTTTTCCCTGCTTTCGAAAACACCTTTCCCGTCGCAGTGCGGACATTCTTCTTCGGGAATTTGTCCCTCGCCATTGCAGTTATCACACCTTCCGACTTGGCTAATCATTCCAAAAGGAGTTCTCTGATTAATTTTTATTCTACCCTGACCATTGCATTTTGAACATTTTCTAAATACCTTATTTTCCGCACCAGTTCCATCACATAACTCACAAGGAATATTTTTTTTAATTAAGACTTCCTTCTCAGCTCCGAAAACTGCTTCGTTAAATTCTATTGTTATTTCGTAACGCAAGTCTGGATCAACTTCTTCATCATAATCTTGTCCTCCGAATCCGTTTCTAAATAAATCTCCGAAAATATCTTGGAAATTTCCGCCCCTAGAACTAGATGAAGAACTATTTGTAAATGGGTTGGCTTCTCCAGAGTCGTATTTTCTTCTTTTTACATCGTCTTCTAAAGTACTAAAAGCTTCGTTAATTTCTTTGAATTTTTCTTCGTGCTCTTTCTTTTTGTCGGCTTCCGCCTTATCTGGATGATACTTCAATGCTAATTTTTTATAAGCTTTTTTAATAGTCTCGCTAGAATCTGTCTTCTTTACGCCGAGTATTTCATAATAGTCCTTTTTTGCCATAGTCTAATAGAAACTTTTTCTTTTTTAAAGGTGATGATGGGGAATTTTAGTTGTTGACTGTTACGTTATTGGGCAGAAAGGAAAAATAAAATTATTAAAAAATATTTATCTAGCCTAGATTTTAGTACAAAATATTTTACAAAACATCAAAACCGTAAATTGCTTGTTTCATAATTGGAACAGCAAGTATCCATCTATAAATAGTTTTATGGTTATGAACGGAAACAGGCAAAAATTCTTTTATCCCTTCAGCTGCAAACTCTTTAGGATTTTGTCTAACTTGTTCAGTATTTCCATTTTGCCTAAGATAAGAAACATAATCTTCATAAAATTGTCTTATATCTGCTCGCTCAGTTAGAGTTT
>CAZNOS010000009.1:0-13748 GCA_964574775.1 Candidatus Woesearchaeota archaeon
GAATAATAGAAATTGAGAAAGATTGCGAGGGACGATTGAAATGATGACAATAATAAAAGGAAAGGGATTTGTTTTAAGACCCATAACATTGAATGATACAAAATCATATTTTGAGTCGATGCAAGATCCTTTGACAAAAAAGGGTTTTATGAGTGTTCCTAAAAATATAGAAGAAGCAAAAGAAGAAATAAAAAAGAAAATTATTGCAACTAAAAATAAAACAGGAGAGTCTTTTGCAATAGAAATAGATGGGGAATATGCAGGATATGTAGAATTGCATGATTTAAATGAAAAATTTCATGAACATAAGGGAAGCATAGGATATTGCCTACATCCTAAATTTAGAGGAAGGGGAATAACGGCAAAAGCAGTTAAGGTTTTGACAGAATATGCTTTTAAAAAATATAAATTAAAGAGAATTTCTGGATGGTGTAGAACATTTAATAAGGCATCGGCAAAAACTTTGGAAAATGCTGGTTTTAAACTTGAAGGTATTTTAAGAAAAAATAAATGGAAAGAAGGTAAATATCTTGATGATATGGTTTGGGCAATTGTAAGATGAAAATTAGAAAGGCGACTATACAAGATGCAGAAAAACTTGCAGAATTATACTATGAGTTTTATTCTGCACATGAAGATATGGGAAAATTTTGGTTACCACATTGGGCTTCGAAAGAAGCAAAAAATTTTAAAGACGCTTTAAAAAATAAGAATTCTAGAAAGTATCTTTTGAAAGAATCGATAGAGTCTATTAAAACTAAGGGGAATTTGCTTTTTATTGCAGAAGAAGATGGGGAAATCTTGGGGCATGTTGCTTTTTCAATCTTAAAAAATATTAGTTGGTTTAAAGTGAGAAAATATGGATTTATAGACGAAGTTTGTGTTTTTAAAAAATTTAGAGGCAAGGGAGTTGCAAAAAAACTTATGGACTTTGCAGAAAATTACTTAAAAAAAGAAGGAATCCGATATGCTATACTAAAAACCTCCTTAGAAAATAAAATATCTCAAGAAGCATGGGAAAATTTGGGATACAAAAAAGAACTTTATATTCAAGTTAAGGAGTTGAAATGAAAATTCGTAAAGCAACTCAAAAAGATGCAGAAGAAGTTTCAAATATAATTAGGAGATGTCTTAGAGAAGTGGTAAGTAAAGATTATCCAGAAAAGGCTATTGATAGTTTATGTGATTTTTTTACACCTGCTTTAATTATTAAAAATATGGGAGATAGAGCGGTTTATGTTGCAATTGAAAATGATAAAGTTATTGGAACAGCAAGCCTGAAGGGAGATACGGTCTTTACTGTTTTTGTTAATCCCGATTTTCATGGAACAGGAATAGGATCTAAATTGATGGATAAAGTTGAAGAATTAGCAAAACATAATGGATATCAAATAGTAAAAGTTCCTTCTGGTCTTTCTTCTGTTGAATTTTATAGAAAAAGAGGATATAGGGAAATTAAGAGAGTTCATTCAGATGACCATGGAGATACTATTGAGATGGAAAAAACATTAAAATGAAACTTAAAATAATAAAAAATAAAAATCTTTCTGCTTCGCAGAAGAAAATAATTAACAATGCTCGTGTTTCGCTTTGGGGAGAAGGAGAGAAAAAAGATTTTTATAAGGATTACGAGCCGGAAACTTTGTGGTTTTTTGTAAAAGATAAAAATAAAATTGTTTCATTTTCTGGACTTAGACCAATTAAAATAAAATATTTAGGTAAAAGCTATAGTATTGGTGGAATTTGTAGTGTAATATCCTTGGTTCGTGGTAAAGGTTACGGGAAGATTCTGGTTTCTTTTATGAAAAATTATTCGTATAAAACGGGAAAAACAATTTTGGGGTTTACATCAGATAAAAATATGGAAATATTCAAGAAATCAGGTTTAGATGTAAAAAAAGATTTTATTAAAAGATTTGTTTATATGAAGCCGAATGGAGAAAAAGTTTATGATAACGATGGAAATGGGATTTATTATGAGGGTAAAGATAAAATAATATCTAAAATCCTAAAAGGAACTAAACCTGTTTATATTGAGGTTTTGCATTGGTAAATGGTATCAACAATCTTTGCTATATTTCTGGCGCTTTTATCACCTTGCATTTTTGCTTTTACAAATACAATCGATAAATTTATAGTTTCTAAAAAAATAAAAAACACTATTGGTTTCACTGCACTTGCTGGAATAGCAACATTAACATTCGGTATTATAATGAGTCTATTTCTAGACTGGAATGGAATTGGCCTTTCGGAAATTTGGCCAGTTGCGATTTCTGGAATAATATTCGGCACACAGTATTTTATTTATTATAAGGTAATGTCTCGTGGAGATGCGTCTAATTTTTCTGGTTTAACTTACGCATATCCTATATTGGTTGCATTATTATCTTTTATTTTCCTCAAAGAAACCCTCTCAATCATTGGATATATCGGAGTAGTGCTTAGTATAACTGGGTCCATGCTTCTTTCGGCTAGAATTAAAAAATTAAATGGAATGAGTATCGTATATTTAATTGGAATCAATATTGTTCTTATAGCACTTTATGAATTTTTAATAAAAATATCTACGAATAACTTGGCTGAATGGAATGGTATTGCATTAGAATTTGTATTTATAGGATTGACCATCTGTAGTTTTTTTCTCTATAGTAAAAAAATGAGGAAATTGGCTTTCAGGGAAAAACATAATATTAAATGGGCATTTTTCGCAGAATTTTTTACACTTCTCGCAATAACTACTACATTTTTTGCCATGGGAACACTGTCTGCCACAATCGTTGCAGCACTAGCAACTATTCAACCTATAGCTGTTCTTGTTTTTGAGAGGGCCACTACTAGATTCTTTGGAAAAATATATGCGGACAAAATAACACTTCTTAGAATGATTTCTATGGGACTAATTATACTCGGAGTTGTATTGTTAATAACAAACATGTCCTAAATTGTTCGCTAAACTTAAATTTTAGAAAAGATTAAAATGATAATTTTTATTTTTTAACTGGTCCCCTATCTTCGCTATACCATTCTTCTTTATTAGCATGCTGGTCGTAAAAAACTTTTTTTGCCCTTTCGTAAAGAACATTTCTATCAATTTTTTCTAAAATATTTTTTATTTCGCCTGGCAATATTGCTCCGTTCATTGGACGAAGAGTTGCTGCGCTTACGGAATAATCTGCTGCAAGGGCATGCGGCGTTTCATCATAACTAGTAATTACATGAACATGAAAATCCGGTGGACCAACTGATTCCACTCCCCTTCTAAAATCTGTATGTTCTTCTCTATCCTTACCAATTGCCTTACTAACCTCGGGTCCCTCGTATGCACGAATATAAACCCTCATTAACTTTCCAGTCTTGTTACGGTAAGTGGTATATTTATTTTCACCCAATAAATTTTTTCCGATATCTGCGTGAAAGGTTCCTCTCGGTACGGTAACTCCGCCTCGTTTTTTGAATATTCCAATATCTGCATGATACTCTCCATTCGGGACTCCTTGTCTTGAGTTCCTTAACGCCTCTGCCGAAACACCATCGATACTTTCCGTCATTATTAGAGCCAATCCCCCTAGTAAAAATATAACGACCACGATTCCCTTTATTCCGTCAATAACTGAGTAACCTATAACATTTCCTGTAATATTTATATCTGCAAATGCAATAGCTGTTGCGATAAGACAACACAAAACTCCTAACACGCTTTTTATTTTCATATTATTTTAAGGATTAAGGAGTATATAAAAATTACTCGCGATAATACTTTCGAACCGAAGTCTTTAAAAACCCAATATTCATCTTGAACTTAGCACGTACTGGCTGAAACAACCCCAGAGACACTCGTGCAGACACACTCTAAAATTATAAACAAAAATGCCAACAAAAAAGAAAAAAGCAGACGTTGTAGAAAAAGAAGTACAAGTAGTCGAAGACACAGTTGAGGCTCAAGCAGAAACTGCGAAACAAATTAAGGAAAACGTTAAGGAACAAACTTCATTGACAGACATTGAAGATTATATTAAAACTTCTTCTTATTTAGGAACTAAGGTTATTACTCCAACGATGAGAAAATATGTTTACAGAAGAAGAATGGATGGTCTTGCAATTTTGAACACTCTTTTGGTTGATAAAAAACTGAAAGAAGCAATTGATTTTATTAAACAATATAAACCAGACGAATGGGTTTTAGCATGTAAGAGAGAGGCTGGATGGAGAGCTGTAAAGATGTTTTCTGAATTAACTGGCGTTAGAATTTTCACAAAGAAATATCCTGCTGGAATAATTACAAACACAAAATTACCAAATTTCTTCGAGACAAAGATGATTATGGTTTGTGACCCATGGTTGGACAAGAACGCTTTAACTGATGCGAAGAATGTTAGAATACCGGTTGTTGGAATCTGTAACACAAATAATAACACTGCAGATATAGACTTTTTAATAATTGGAAATAATCATAGTAATAAATCTTTAGGATTATTTTTCTGGTTGCTATCTAGAGAATATATGAAAGAACATGGCATAACTAAGAAATTACCATCACTTGAAGATTTCGTTGGAGAGAAATTAATTTTGGAAGAACCTAAGAAGAAGAGAAAAGAAAAAGATGTTGCTGACAAATTGAAAGTAGCAGAACAATCTATCGAAGAAAGATTCAAGAAAATCGCAGAACAAGACTCTGAAGGAACAAGCGTTTCTGTCGGCGAAAAGGCTGCTGAAGGCGTTTAATTTCTAGTATACAAATTCTTTTAAACTTATTTACGCGTGAAATTTTATGGCTTATGACATCTTTCATACAGGCGCAAGAGTTTTTTGCGTAAATGATACAGTTTCTGCTCCAATCGGAGAAGGAGAAATTATTCAAAATTATGCAGATGGTCTTCTTGATAGAGTTTCGCTGAAATTAGTAGTTCGTGGAAATGATATGAATTGGGTTGCTGTTAATTCTGAAGATTTTGCATCTGTTTGCTTTGATTCTCAATCATTCTTTGAAAAAAATCTTGTTAGTAGATTACGTGATTCTGTAAAATTAAAAACACTAGTAGATGCTGATCGAAATCTTTCTCCCGTAGAACGTAGAGTTGGTTTAACACATTTAGACTATTTCCATAGTTTAAAAGATATTAAAGGAAGAAGATGTGTCAGCTCCAATCCTCATGAATCGCTCAGCAGAATGATGCAACCAAAGACCCCATATTATCTTGAGGATGGAGCGGTTCAACCATCCTTCGTTGCTTATCGATTAGATTGGCGTTAATGAAACACTATTAAGCTGGCATAATTTCTTAAAAAAACTAAACCTTTATAAACCAACATTTCAAACTAATATTAACCAATGATCGCTAATGCGAGAGGATATAATTTTCTCGTTGTGGTTATTGATAAATTAAATAACAAAAACAAAAAATGGTTTCAGTATATGATGTTGTAGAGAAAGCTGCTAAAACTGGCAAAGTTGATAAAGGAATCAACGAAGTTACTAAGGCTATTGAGAGAGGAGTTGCTAAACTTGTAGTTTATGCATCCGATGTCAATCCTAAAGAACTTACGCAACACTTACCAATTCTTGCAAAAGAAAAAGGTATAAGGTGCATTGAAGCTGATTCAAAACAGAAGTTAGGACTTTCTGTCGGAATTAGTGTTTCAACAGGCGCTATTGCGGTTATTCAACCAGGCGATGCAAAGCTTGATACAATAAAATAAATAAGCATTGCTTATCTAAAGGATTGAATTTAATTAACTAAAATGGCTAAAGAACAAATAAAAAAGGAAACGCAAGGAAGCTCTTCTAAGGGATCTGATAAAATTATGGAAGAAGGCGGAGCTGTGCCTGGAATTGTTGAATCTATAGTTGGAAGAACTGGAACAAGAGGAGAATTAATACAGGTTAAAGTTAGAGTTCTAAAAGGAAGAAATGCTGGTAAACAAATTAGAAGAAACGTTAGAGGACCAATCAAACCAAGAGACGTTTTAATGATGAGAGAAACTGAAATTGAAGCAAGAAAATTAATGAAGAGAATACAGAAGGGGGCTTTTAGTTAAGATGCCTAGATGTTCATTTTGTAAATCAAATTATGAATTTCCAAGAGGAATTACAGTAGTTCTAAAAGAAGGAACTCCAAGATATTATTGCTCTTCTAAATGTAGAAAGAATTCTGAGATGGGAAGAGACAATAGAAGAGTTAAGTGGGTTACAAAGAGTGTTGAAGCTCAAGAAGCTGATAAGGTAGATAGAAAAGATAGAAAAAAATAAATTCTAATTATACAAAGATTTTTAATCTTGTTGCGATTGATTTTTATATGGAAGCTCAAAAACTTTATGCCCGACTTGAGAAAGATTTTATAACTCCCGCGATGAGTGACGAATGGGCTACGCATATGTTCGGAATACAAGATTTTCTTAGTGATAATTTCAAAAAAAGGAGCATGGGGCTTGTTTGTGATTTTGCAGAAAATATTACTCATGTTTATTGCGCGGTTTTCCCAGAACAATCTGTAATGAAAAGAATTATTGCTGACGATGTGCACGACGCACTTTTATTTGTACATCATCCCGCTATTTGGGATATTAGAAAGGCTCCTGCGGTTTTCCAGCAGATGGATAGAAAACTTCTGGAGGAATTTAAAAAAAGAAAAATTGCAATTTATAATTTACATGTTCCATTGGATAATTTTGGACCATATTCTACTGGTAGTACACTCGCAGAAGCCCTGGGTATAAAAGTCGAAAGAGCGTGCTCTCCCTATTTTGGCGGACTTGCTGGTGTTATTGGAACTACAATGTGTAAAACGACAACGCAGTTGGGTAAGTTATTCGAAAAAGCCGTTGGACATCCAATTAAAAGATATGATTATGGGAATGGTAAAATAGCGAATGGTAAGGTTGTTATTGTGGCTGGCGGTGGAAATGAGGTCGAATATTTAAAAGAAGCATTTGATGAAGGAGTTAATACTGTGATTACTGGAATAAGTTCTAGGAATTCTCATTCTGACAAAGAACATATCTATGAAGAAAAACATGGAATCAACGTGTTGGGTGGAACTCATTATTCGACAGAAAGATTTGCGTGTGAAGCAATGTGTGGTTATTTTGAAAAACTTGGACTAAAGACTGAGTTTGTTTCTGGCACTCCTATAATGGAAGATATGTAGACGGAACTAGTTTTAGAAAATAATTAAGCCAAGCTTTTTCTTTTTTTCTTAACCTTATGATGTTTTGTAGCTAAAATAAGAACAATCACGACCAAAACAATAATTAAAAGAATTACTCCCCACTTTTTCCAATCAAAACTATAAACCAAATCAGAACCATTATCTCCAATATCTTCATTGTCACCAGTTTCGATCTCTACCTCTATCTCTCCTTCGCTAACATCTTTAACAACCACTTTGGAGATATTCATATATGCCACATTCCCTAAGATTTTTGTTAAAGTTATATTCAAATTCATAGAATCTACTTTTACAATTTTACTTTCTCCTAAATTCAAAGAAACATTTTGTGGCTCACTTCTCAAAACGAAAAATACAGAAGAGTTAGTTAAATTCAAAACTTTTAATTTATGTATCGTCCCATTTATCTTTATGGAAACATCAGAATTTTTTGGAAAAACCCCCTTTATCGTCTCCCCATCAACATTATATACAACTCCACTCGAACTCGAAGAAGTTGTTGTTTCTTCAATAGGTTCTGCCCCAACGCTGAAAGTTACGTTAGATGAATTTCCAATATTACCCCACTCATCTTCACACGAAATATAAACACTATATGTAGTAGAATAATCCAAACCGCTTGCAGTAAAACTATTATTCGCACTTTTATTTACCGTTGTTGTATTTGACACCGCAGAAAATCCAGTCATATAACTTGCACAACTCGAAATATTAGAATCATCCGATACGTTATAAATAAATGTTCTTGACAAAGATGTTGGATTTTCTATTGGGAAAAGATAGACGACTGGATTAACATTCGTTATATTAAATGTTACATTTACAGAAGTGTTTCCTTTATTATAAATATCATAACAATATATCGAAGCATTATGCGCGCCAACAGATATGTTCGTTCCATTTATTGAGTTATTTGTTAATTTATTTATAGTAGTCTCGTTGTCATTTACTTTAACCCTGTCCACATATAAAGAACAATTTTTAATTTCAGAATCATCCGAAATATTATACGCAAACGTCATATTTCTATTTTCTTGATTTTCAACCAAAAAAAGATATACTACTGGAGCGAAAAAATAATCTGCATTATCTTCCCATCTAAAAAAGGGGTAAACCGAATTATCTTCTTTTGTGTTCCATACGTTTACAAAATCCCATGTATCAAAAAACGAATTTGAACTATTATAAAAATATGTAATGTCTGTTTGGTCAGTTCCTCTAGCACCTAATGTTGCTTCTGGTGCAACCTCTGGTGGTTCTCCCATATTTCCACCAACCGCATAAGTGAATGATGATGTAAGCCAAGAATTATTTAAACTTTCTACTGGTAAAAGTTCTTGACCGATTACCCCTCCAACAAAATCTCCCATTGCAGAGGCACTTCCAACAAAAAATGAGTTATATAAATATGAAGCATCTTGAAACCCTACCAAACCGCCAATATAACTATCTGCAGATACAGTTGCACTTGACCAGCAATTAGTAAGTGTGCTACCTTGAGTTAAATCTGAAATAATACCACCAGCTCCAGTATAATAAGTTGTAACAAAACCACTTGACCAACAATTAGAGACAGTATTTCCACCTACAGTATTTTCACCTCCGACTATTCCTCCAGCATTTTGATATGTGGCAGTAATAGACGAAGTAGAATAAGATTTACTAATTGTAGATGCACTTTGCCAAGAACCAGATATTCCTCCGACTGATTCCTCTCCAGCAATAGCATTTCCAGTAGATGCACATTTATCTATATTGCTATCATACAATTTACCAACTACTCCACCAACATAAAGTGAACCATCCACACTTGACATATCTACAATAACATTACTTATATTGCTTTCTTGAACCCCACCAGCTAATGCACCGGTTTGGTCATATCCATCAATATCAGCCCCTAATATAATTAAATTTTTGATATTTGCTTGCCAAAGATATCCAAATAAGCCAACATAATCTCTATCTTCATTTATAGTTAAACCTGAAATAGTATGAAATTCTCCATCTAATGTTCCAGAAAATTGTGTTTCATCATAATTTCCTATTGGTGTAAAGTTATTCCCTATACTCGTATAATCTGATGTTGAAGAATTTAAATTATTCATTAGAAGATAGCTAGCCGTAACATTATCTCTTGTCTCATTTAGCGTGGTCCAATTAGTAATTTGATATGGATTTACAGAAGTTCCAGCCCCAAAGCCAGAAAACGCACTCGCCCCGCAAGTCAAAAACATTCCAACTACAATTAAAAATAATATATTCAACCTCATACTAATATTTACCGTCTCTTGTTTTTAAACGTTTTTGCTTTACAAAAAATATATGATCTGTATCGCAACTAAAGTTAATCCCCTTGGGATAAATCGATAGAAATCGTACTCGTCAGAATTAAACTTATTTGCTGCTCAAATTAATTATTCCAAATCTTTAAAAACACGGCGAGCTTTAGTATCTCATGGATATAAGAGAGGCGATTGCTAAGGTTAATAAGAAATATGGATTTAAAGAAGATGTTGCGAAATCGCTCGCATCTTACAAACTTACTTATGACTCCGATTCTAATCAGCTTGAGCCAATTTATTATTGGATTTTAGATTTTATACAAGACATGGGACTTAAAGTGGAAAAAGTTACTGATAATTTTCAATCTTCTCCCGGAAGCGGACATTTCTCAGATATGGGACAAAGAGCAACGGCAATGCAACAACAGGCTACAAAAATTTTAGCAGATACAAATGTCGTTATAAAATCAGTTATACAACTTGTTTACGATTTGAAAGAATATGAAATTAGATTATCTCAATATAAGAGGGCTGCTTCAAAAGATCCAAAGGAAAAAGAAGAGGGAATGTTGGCACTGAAAAATATTTGGCTAGATCAAGTCGATATGAAGAGAGGAAGAGGAAGTATTCATCAAATGTCTTACGAAATGGGATTTACCACACTTAGAGAAGCATTTTTGGTAGCAAACACAATAGAAGATGTAAACAAAATGTCTTCTGCCGATGGTGTAATCAATGATTCCGTAAAGAGAGTTTTAACCCCTAGGCTTAGTGAATTTTTATTATGGAAGGATATTTCAGAAAGAGAAATCGTAAAAAGATTTGAAATTGAAAAATCTTATTTGAAATCTCAGGTTGAATCATTAAAAATGTATACTGCTTGGGCAAAGCCATATTTGAAAGCCGCTAAAGATTTGAGAATGAGTGGATTTGATACTAACGCTTCTTTAGTTCACGCTTTCTCTACGACTATGTTTGAGCTCGGTCTTTTCTGTACGAGAGAGGCAAAGATTACTAGTAGTGAAGTTTTAACAAAAAGATTTGGTCGGGAATATAAATTAAAAAGAAAATATTATTCAATCTTAGTTGTATCATTAAAATACAGAGGAGAATTAGCTCAAAAAGTTACGCAAAAGGGAGATTATGGTTTTGGGTTCGGTGGAAGAGTAGATATAACTTTTGATGCATACGCTTTAAACGAAGAAGAAATTGCGCTAGCTAAAAAAATTATGAGCGATGCAGATTTAAAAGATGGGCTAGATTTAGTCGGAGAAAATACTCAGGTTGCACTTGATCAGCTAAAAGATGATATCGAAAAATATTGCTTAAAAGACGGTGATAAACAAAAAATGGAGGAAGAGAAAAAGAAAGAGGAGAAAAAACAAGACGACACCAATCCGTTTAGTGCTTTATGGAGCTTGTTTACTTTCGATTTTGGAAAGACGGAGAAAAAAGAAGACAAGAAAGAAATTAAAGAAGTAAAAGATATTAAAAAAGATGATTTTGTTGAAGAAAACCTTCGTGGTGAGGCTATCAATGGCGCCAGAGGAACTTTATATACCGTTTATGATGTTTACAAAAAGGCGCATGGAATGGCATCTTCTCCTGAAAATTTTGATAATGGGAAAAAGGGTTGATAGAAAAATAATTAAAGACGTATATATTTTCTAAATCATGAATAAACCCCAGACTGAGAACGTAAAAAGTCTTGAAGAGAAATTAAGAGCTATGGTGGAAAAAAGAAAAAATGCCCCAGTAAAAACTCCGGAGAAAATTAAAGAGACAAAAACAGAAGAGAAAAGGCCAAAAGAAGAAAACTTGAAAGAAGAAGTTTCTTTTGACGATCAACCGACTATTCCTCAAATCAATAATGCTCCAGCTCCGTCTCCGCAATTGATGCCGCGGGCTTTAGGTTTCGATGCGCCAATTGTAGCCAATCCCGGAGGAAGATTAGAAGACGACTTAAGAGATATTTCAACTCCAAAAGAAAATAATCGTGAAGAAAAAAAATTATATGACAATAGTCAAAAAAAATATAGTTCTCCGGATGAAAGAACTAATTCTCGAATTGATGCGAGTACGCAGGCAAACTTAACCCACACATCTCCTCTTCAGCAGGTACGTCCCGTGAGATTTGCGGACGAAAATATGCCACCTCAAAATTCAAGCCCAGAAGAATCGTATAAATTTGACAACATTCAAAGAGCCGATAATAATTCTGAAAATGTGCCTTGGGAAACAAATGGGGCAGATGTGTCTAAAAAATATCAAAGACACAACTTTTAAATATCAACGAATATTTAGCTATTTATGGGTGATGGTAGTTACGAGAATTTTTATGGTGGTGGTATTTCCAGTTTTGAACCCGGATACTCCGCTGGTGGTTCGTTTATTGGATATAGAATGAATGCTGGAACTCTTGGTTCCCCTACATCAATTCAGACTGCAAATCAACTAAAAGAAGTTATTTCTAGAATTAAAGAGGGCGTAAAGAACGTCGAATTACAGCCGCTACAAGAAGGAGTTTTTGATCAAATTCCAAAACAGAACTTTGAAGAAATGCGTGCCTTAATGAAATTAACTGGAGTTAAGCCATCCGTACACGCCCCAATGATTGATCCTTCTGGTTTTGAACGTGGAACATATAGTGAAGAAAATAGGCAAGAAGCTGAAAGAAAATTATTTAGTGTTATTGAAAGAGCAAAAATGCTTGACCATGAAACTAATGTTCCCGTCGTTATACACTCTAGTTCTGGACTTCCTGGTTCTGAGTATAGACCTGGAAATGAAAAGGCTGGTGAAGAGAAATGGCACCGACAAAATATGGGTGTATTTAATAGACAATCAAAACAGACCGGAATGCTGCCAGAAGAAAAAGAGTATACGTTAGGTATGACCGAAAAAGATTTTGCAGCTGGTGGAAAATTAACAAAGGCAGAGGATATGATTGACAAATTAAATAAGACTACTTGGGTGAATCAGAAAGAACATTTGAACTATTATATGGAATTAATGGATAACAGAATCCACGAGGGAATTGAAATGATGGGCACTCAGAAATTGGGAGAAGGCATGGAAAAGGCCCAAAAGGCATTTGATAATCAGCTAAATAGAGGAGAGGGATATATTGAAACAAATCAGGAAAAAATAAATGAGATGTGGAATACCGTCGGAAAATTTGGTTCGCCAGAACAGAGAGCAGAATTACAACAACTTTCCAGAAAATATGAGGAACAGGCAAAAAAAATGCTAGAAGAACAAAAACAATCTCTTGATGAAAATAAGAAAAAAGATTTACTTTTGAGAAGGGCTGAATTTCTTAATAATGTTTACAAAGATCTTAATGGTATAACTAGCGGACATGATCCGGGCGCAAAGGATAGTGCCGTCACAAAAGATACAATGGAAAAATGGGGTGCGCCAAAAATTTTAGTTAATGCAGAAAATTTCGCAAGAGAAAAATTTGCGGAAACTATTGGTGGCGTTGCATGGAGAGGGTATAATGAACTTGGCGGCGACAAAGCACCTATGCTCGCAATTGAAAATATGTATCAGGGAATGGCGTTCTCGAGAGCTGAAGATATGGAGAAATTAATTATTGACGCAAGAAAAAAGTTTGTTGCAAATGCCAAATCTAATGGAATGGGAGAAACCGACGCTGAAAAAGCTGCAGAAAAGTTAATAGGTGTAACGTGGGATGTTGGGCATCTAAATCTTTTCAAAAAATCTGGATTTACAGATACTGATGTTATTAAACAAACTGAAAAAATTGCGCCGTATGTAAAACACGTTCATCTGACTGATAATTTTGGATATTCAGATTCGCACTTAGCTCCGGGTATGGGAAATGTTCCTATCAAAAAAATCTTAGAGGAATTGGAAAAGACTGGCAAGATCGGAGAGATGAGAAAAATTGTCGAGGCTGGTGCTTTCGTTCAGCACTTTGGAAAATCTCCACATCCTATTACTATGGCTGCGCTTGGATCGCCGATATATTCATCTGGCCCATATTGGAATCAGGTAGTTGGAATGTCGAGTGCTGCTGGATATTTCGGAACTCCTATGGCTTATTTGCCAGAAAAACATTTCTCTATGTATGGAACTGGATTCTCCGGTCTTCCGATGGAGCTCGGCGGACAAATCCCAGGAACTGCTTCGAGAGTAACTGGAACGCCAAATGCTTAGAATTATTTTCTAGTAACGACGTTCAACTAAACATTTATAAAATAGAAAAACATAAACTATAAGAAAAAAGATGGTGAAAAAGAAAGCAAAGAGTGTTAATATTAAAGATAT